>JANXLS010000206.1 GCA_025355035.1 Planctomycetota bacterium
TCTGTATATTTCATCACCCCAGCGGAGTCCTTTACTTGCAGGGCGTTCGCCACTCCATATAGTGTAAAACGGGTGGGGACCTTGCGAAGGAGGGTTGTTTATGCTGCGGCTCGCCATGTTCTCCGCGTTACTGTTCTGCGCCTCGCGTTTCATGCATGCCGAAGATGTCGTCGAAATCCTCGACCTCAACACCGGCAAGCCCGTCAATCCGCCCACTCGCCCTGCGCCCGATTCGTCCACTGAAAAGAAACCGACACCCAAAGGTTCGACTGAAGTCGATGAACCCGGATTCAAAGCGTCTGTCCGATTTGCCGGCCAGCCGAAACCGAAGTACGATCAAGGTTCCACCGACGCGCAGACTATCACCGTTCCGAAAAACAAGTCGTGGTCCGTGCCGATTGAAGAAGGTTCCAACGGTCCGATCCCGTCGTTGCATTCCGCCGAATCCGCCGACGCCGCTGCTGCGGAAAAAAGTGCAGCGACGATCGAAATCATCAGCCCCACTCTGGCCAGTGCTATCGCTCGCGAAAAAGCGGGGGCCAAGCCTGTTGAGATGATTTCGATCTACCGCGCGATTTCCAAATCCGAAAGCGACAACGCGGCACCGCATTACCGTTTGGGCCTGGCGTTGCTGCGCGGCGGCCAAATCAAAGAGGGTCTCGTCGAACTCGAAACCACCATCGCAATGGAGCCGCGCAATCCGAAGTACCTTTGCGACTACAGCGTCGCATCTCTGCGCGCGGGTTGGATCGAAAAATCGTTCGCGGCGATTCAGGCTGCGATCGAAGTCAGCCCCAATACGGCGCGCTATCAGAGCGCTCTCGGCGATGTTCATCTGACCGCTCAACACCTTCCCGAAGCGATCGAAGCCTACACGCGCGCGGTGAAACTGGAGCCGGAGAATTCGATTTATTTCTACAACCTCGGCCTGGTGTACATGCGCTCGAACGAATTCAAACGCGCGGCGGAATGTTTCACCGAAGCCATTCAACTCAAACCGAAACCCGCGTACCATTGCAGCCGCGGACTCGCGTTCGAAAACATGAAGATCCATAAAAACGCATTCCTCGATTACGACGCTGCGTTGAAGCTCGACAAAAATTGTGCGTACGCACACTACCTTTTCGCCGGGATTTTCAGCGACGGCGAAGATCCGACGTACACGAATAAATTCGAAGCGATCGAACACGCTCAAAAAGCGGTGAAGCTGACCGACGGAAAAAACGCGCAGTACTTGATGGGACTTGCCCGCGCTTATCGCGTCGCGCGCGATTACGACCGCGCAACTAAGACAGCCAAATTGGCCGTCGAACTCGAACCGGCGCGCTCGGATTTGCGCCGGGAATTCGCCGAGATCGAGCAAAGCAAGATGCAGGGTTTGGCGAAGTAGTCAGGCCCTAACGGCGCGAATTCACTGGAGTGGATCAACCGAACGATGTTTGTCCTGCATCATTTCCGATCCATTCCAACGCCCTGCGGCTATCTGCCCGATCGCATGTCGTCGATGGAATACATTATCGCTCCAATTCTCGCGCCATTCGAATACGAAGCGCTGTTGAACGACGGATGCCGAAAATTCGGATGCTCTATTTTTCGACCGGTCTGCGACACGTGTACGCTGTGCCGCCCCATTCGAGTTCCCATCAGCGAATTCAAGCCGAGCCGCTCGCAACGCCGGGCGCTGAAATTGAATGAACATCTCGAAGTTCGCTTCACAAAACCGACGTGCGACATGGGACGACTGCGGCTTTTTCAGCGCTACCATGCGTCGCAGGAACAATCAAAGAAGTGGTACGCTCACGATGAAACGGCCGACGAGTACCACTTGAATTTCGTCCAGAACCCGATCCCCTCGACGGAGATTTCGGTTTGGGAAGGCAACGTGTTGCGCGGCGTCCTGATCACTGAGAACACGCCGAATGTGATCTCCGCCGTGTATCATTATTACGATCCTGATTTTCGCGACCGCAGCCTTGGCACGTTTTTAATCCTCTCGTGTATCGAGTACGCGCGCACGCTGGGCCGACCCTGGGTGTACCTCGGTTATTTCATTGCCGGCTGCGCGAGCATGGAATACAAAACACGCTTCCGCCCGCACGACATCATGGCCGAAAACGGCACGTGGCAGCGGAACGTGTAGAGAGGGTGTATTAAAAGGAAGCGAACGATGCCCACCCTTCTCCTCCCCGCTCCGTTAGCCGAACTCGCTGGTCGCCGCGAAATCCATGTCGCCGCCACGACCGTGTTGCAGGCGATCCGGGCACTCGACACGATTCGTCCCGGTCTCTCCGACCGCATCTGCACCGAACAAAATCACCCGCGCAAACACGTGTTGATTTACGTCAACGATACGGAAGTGCGGCAGCTGGACGGAACGGGCACTGCGTTGATCCAAACCGATACGATTTATATCGTACCGTCAGTGACGGGCGGATGAAGGTGATCGCGGTTCAGGCTCCGAACTGGTGCAGGACAATTATCGCGAACCAAATGGCCGAATCGTCATTTCGGAGCCATGATAAGGAATTCAAGGTCGATTGAAGCCGCTAGTCTTTCTTCCGAAAGCCAGGATTTAGCCCAAAATGAACCGGAATTGTGTTCAAAAAGTGAGCATTTCGGTTAAGATGCGTCGGATTTTTTGAATGGTTTTTACATAGTCTAACGGAACCGATTTTCAGTCGGTTCGTGTCGTCTGTTGGCAGAGGAGGCGTAGTCGATGTGTGGAATTGCGGGTTTTGCCCGGGCGAAGCAATCGTCGCGCGCGATGGAAGGCGCGAATGTACTGCGCGACATGGTGACCACCCTCGCTCCACGCGGACCCGATGCGGAAGGGCTTAAAATCTCCGGTTCCGTCGCGTTGGGGCACCGCCGACTGTCGGTGATCGACCTTGCCGGTGGCGCTCAACCGATGTTCCATGAAGAACTGGGCCTGACGGTTGTCTTCAACGGCGAAATCTACAATTATAACGAAATCAACGCGGAATTGGCAACGCTTGGCTTTCACGCCAAATCGCGCTCCGACACGGAAACCCTGCTGCTGGCGTACGCCGCGTGGGGCAAAAAGTGTGTCGACAAGTTCAACGGGATGTTTTCGTTCGTTATTCATGACATCCGCAACAACATTCTCTTCGGCGCACGCGATCGCATCGGAAAGAAGCCCTTCTATTATTTCCACAAAGAAGGGCTCTTCGCGTTCGCCAGCGAACCCAAGGCGCTGTTGCAGCATCCGTGCGTAAAACGCGAAATCGATCCGCAGGCCGCCGCG
>JANXLS010000214.1 GCA_025355035.1 Planctomycetota bacterium
TTCTCGCCTGCAACAAAAGCACGTACACGCGCCGAGGTCTACAATCGCTCTTCGACAGCACCCTGCGCCCATTCCAGGTCGTGCTCGTCGACAACGGTTCGACCGACGACACCCCCGGCGTCTTCGCCGAATTCGCCGAACGCGCCCAACACGAAAACATCGATGTCAAACGCCTGCGCCTCGACACCAACATCGGCGCCATCGCCGGTCGCAACCGAGGCATGGAACTGATGGACGGCCGCTACTGGGTCTTTCTCGACAACGACGTCTCCGTCCGGACGCGCGGCTGGCTGGAACGTCTGCGCGCCGAATTAGAGCAACATCCCAACGTCGGCATCGTCGGCCCCAAACTCGTCTACCCGCTTCCGCCGCACGACATCCAATGCGCGGGATGCGACGTCACCCCCAGCGGCCAAGTCGCATTCCGAGGCCGAGGCTTTCCCCGCACCGATCCCAACTTCAACGCGCCCAAAGATTGCCAGACGCTCATCAGCGCCACCTGGATGATGCGCGCCGATATCGCAAAAGAGATCGGCCCGCTCGACGATATCTTCTCGCCCGTCCAATTCGAAGACATCGATTATTGCTACCGCTTTCGCGACGCCGGCTGGCTTTGCCGCTACATCCCCGAAGTCGAAATGTACCACTTCGAAAATGTGACAACCAGCCGAGGCTCGCTCAACTACCCCTACATCACCGTCAAAAACGGACTCAAATTCAAAGCCAAATGGAAACACCGTTTTTCAGTCGAAAACGGCCTGGCCGACACGGATTGGTCGTGGGCCAAAATCGACACCGTCTCCCTGGAAGACGTGCCAACAAAATTGGATTTAATTGAGTAGAAAGGAAGTATGTTCGGTAACCAAGTCCACTGGGACGGTCCACCCGCCAAAATCAAAAGCACAACGTAAAAAACCACGCAAAAACAGCTGTTCTTTGCGCCGTAAACCAAAAACGTTGATAACCGTTTAACTTACGCGCGAAAACGTATCGGAATCCGACGACCCCGTCCCCGATGACGTATTCAGCTTATCCCGCTCGCCGATGATCGTATCCGCCCGATGCCCGAACGCCCGCTTCGTATCGTTCGCCTCGGATTTCTGATTCAGAAACGTGTTCCTCAGATAATTCCCGAGCGTCACGTTCGTCGGGCCATATCCTTTGTGATACATGTAGTATTCCAGCTCAACGCCCATTTCCCCAGCCGTCTGGTAACGCTTCGTCAAATCGCGCTCCAGCGCCTTCATCAAAATATCGCATAACATGTCCGGCAATTCCGGCCGGATCGTCTTCGGATGCGGAATCGGCGCGTCCTTCACATTGTCCAGCGTCTGGTAAATATCATCCGTCTCAAAAATGTGATGCCCCGTCAGCAATTCATACATCACAATCCCGAGCGAAAACAAATCCGAGCGTCGATCGGTCGGCAGATATTGCGCCTGCTCAGGCGACATGTACTCCACCTTCCCCATCAACACTTCGCCTTCCTGCTGCTCCATCACGCGAACAGCCTTCGCAATCCCGAAGTCCGTCAACTTCACCACGCCCTCATAATTCAGCATGATGTTTTTTGGCGACACATCGCGATGGACAATGTTCAGCGCCAATCCGTCGCGCCCCATCTTATTGTGCGCGTATTCCAATCCGCGACACACACGGCTGATGACAAATGCCCCCAATTCAATC
>JANXLS010000270.1 GCA_025355035.1 Planctomycetota bacterium
CATTGAAACGTGGCAGGGCGGCCCGGCATTTGTTTACGACAATATTTCCTACAACGCGCTGGGCTATCGAAATTGGGAGCGGTATTCCGGTACGGATGCCGGCTTCGGCCACGCCTATTATCTCGACGGGGCGTTCAAGAATTATCACTTTAACAACATCGCGTGGGGTAAGTCGAAGAACACCGCCGACCCGACGGTGAACTGCTCTGCGTTCCAAGAAATCATCAGCTACCAGAACACGTTCTTCCAGAACACTGTCTACAATTTCAACACCGGTTCACGCCGCCAGGAACCGTCGGCGGGGCGGAATAAATACCTCGGAAATATCTGGGAAGGAATGGGCAAGCACGTCTTCCGCCATTCCGATCCCGCCAAGACAGCGGCGGACGGAAATGCGAAAGACGCCGGGCCGCAGAAGAATCATTTCGCGCTCGACACGAACGCATACGGACGCAATTATATCCACGACTATTTGGAGATCGGCACGCTCGAACCGTCCGGCCGCTGGCTGCCCGGCTTCGATGATTTCAAAGCCGCGCTTGATAAAAACAAAAGCATTCTTGCGGATTTGGGCGAGATCAGCAAAATGCCGCTTCTTAAAAATCCGGGCCACGGCGATTTCTCGCCCAACGACGGCTTCGCCGGAGCGGGCAAAGGCGTAAAGGTGTTCGTGCCGTGGGCGCTGTCCGGCGTTGTCGGCGAATGGAATTTCTATCACACCGGCGGCGATCCAACGCAGATTCTCGACGAACATTGGTACATGACCGACTACCACGTCTCGCGCGACACGTACCACGAACGCCCCATGTATTCGCTGAAGGGCGTGAACGTCGGCGCGGGCGACTACGTGACGGGCGCGTTGGAAGATTGGATCCCCGGCGCGTTAACTTTTTCGCCCGCCAAAAAACAATACGCCATGCTGACGAACGCCGAGATGATGAAGCCATTTGAATTCACCGATCGCAAATTGAGCCGTCACGAAGGCAGCAAGTCCGAGCCGATCAAAATCGAAGGCGAAGCGCTAAAGAATCCCCAGATTTACACATCGAATTTACTCATCGAAATCTATTTCAAAACAAAGCCGAACCACACCGGCGGCGTACTGATGGAGAAGATCAAAGATACCGGGTACAGCCTGTCGATCAGCGCAGCAGGACACGTGTCGTTCCTTTTAAAAGGAACGGCTGCGACCTCAACACTGGACAGCAAAGCCATCATCAACGATGGACAATGGCATCACGCGATCGTCGAGGCCGACCGAAAATCGAGGGCGCTGGCGATCTACATCGATGGAAAAATCGATGCAAACGGCCCTGGGATTGACGCAACGGTATCCCTGGCCAACGAAGGAGACTTTTACGTCGGCGGAACGCCAGACGGCCGCTACTTTGACGGCACCCTCGATTTCCTCCGCCTCGCCCACGGAACACTCGCCGATGCGAATACATCAATCGACGAATTGTACGCCTGGGAATTCGACGGCCCCCAATTCCGCGATTTCAGCGGACGGAAAACCACAGGCGCCCGCGATGCCGGGGCTGTACAGAAGTAGGGAGATTGAGTTTGGACGCTTGCCGACGCGTGAGATGTCGTCCTTGCGCCCCCCAGACCCTTCCTTTATACTTCCGCCTTCACAATCCAACGCATTTTACGGAGCGGATCGAATGAACATTCACGAGTATCAGGCCAA
>JANXLS010000290.1 GCA_025355035.1 Planctomycetota bacterium
TGCGGCGGCAGGAAGACGTACATTTGTCCGCCGCGCGGTTCAACGCACAGCGCGGTGCGGACGACGTCGTAGCGCAGCTTCTTCAATTCTGCTGCGCTGATCGGTTCGCCGCTGGCGTTGTAGATGACAGGGCCGTCGCCCTTGTCATCTTTTAACATACCGGTGCCGCCCTTGCCCTCGCCACGACGCGGCCAACGCATGGTCTTTTCAAACATCGCTTGCGTCGGCCAACCTCGCGAGCGCAATTCGTCGGGAGCGGCTCCTCGGCGGAACGGCGCGGGGACTTCAGAACGTTGGAATTCCACGCGCGAAGGGAGCGGTTCGTATTTGCTGAACGGATCGAGTTCCGTGTGCATCTCGCGATCTTCTTCGCGGACCCAAGGCAAGGATTCCAGCGGCAGTCGGAATCCCATCGGTGAATCGCCGGGGCAGAGGAACATGTGTTCGCGCCGCAGGAACCACGGGCCGCTGACCCATTTCACGACGCCATCGATCCAGCGGCGTTGCAACGGCAGCGCGTAGCCGATGATTTTGTCCAAGCCTTGATCGAAGATTTTGCCAATGCGTTTGCGGGTTTCGGGGTCGCCGAGTTTGCAATCGAGCGGATCGACGTTGACCGGAAATCGGCGTTCCTGTAGCAAATAGTGCCAGACGTCTTCGTACCCGGGAATTGCGTGGTTGGGCTCAACTTTAAGGCGTGTCGCGAGCGCTTTGATGAAGCGGTCGGCGTGGTCTTTTGTGTAGCCGTAATTCTTCTTTTCGTCGGCGACGAGTTCGGGATCGGTCCAGATCGGTTCACCGTCTTTACGCCAGTAACATCCCAGCGCCCAGCGCGGCAGGGATTCGCCGGGGTACCATTTGCCCTGACCGTAATGCAACAGCCCGCCGGCTGCGAATTTTTCGCGCAGGCGTTTCAAAAGCGTTCCGGCAAGGATGCGTTTATTCGGACCGACGGCGGTCGTGTTCCATTCCGGGTCGTCGGGATGGTCGACCGAGACGAAAGTCGGTTCTCCGCCCATCGTCAGCTTCACGTCGTCGTTGGCGAAGAGTTCATCGACGGTGTGGCCCAGCGCTTCGATCTCGGTCCACTGTTCTTCGGTGTAGGGCTTGGTCACGCGGATGTCTTCGTGCACGCGCGTGACGGACATACTGTGCTTGAATTCTTCGCCGAGTTTATCGTCCTTCTTTTCGGGATCGAGCGTGAAGGAAAGGCCACCGCTCACGGGCGCGGCGGATGACGGATCGGCTGTGGCGGCGAGAGGAATGTAGCCGGAGCCGGCGAGCAGTCCGCAGGTTGCGTCCAGCCCGACCCAGCCTGCTCCCGGAAGATACACTTCGGCCCAGGCGTGCAGATCGCAACAATCGATTGCGGTTCCAGATGGACCGTCCAAAGCCTTCACATCGGCCACAAGTTGGATCGAATACCCTGAAACGAAGCGCGCGGCGAGGCCGCAATGGCGGAACGTTTGGACCAGCAGCCAGGCGAAATCGCGGCAGGAACCTTTCTTCAGCGTCAGCGTTTCTTCGGGCGATTGCAGGCCCGGTTCGAGGCGAATTGTGTAAGCTAATTCGCTGTTAACGAGCTGATTGAGCATCACGATGAAGTCGATCGTGCGCATTTTATGGCGTTT
>JANXLS010000322.1 GCA_025355035.1 Planctomycetota bacterium
CACGTCGTCGGCCCCGAGCAGGGTTTGACTCAGCCCGGCACGACGATCGCATGCGGTGACAGCCACACCTCGACGCACGGCGCGTTCGGCGCAATCGCGTTCGGCATCGGCACAAGCCAGGTCCGCGACGTGCTGGCGACACAGACGCTGGCGATGAACAAAATCAACGTCCGCCGCATCAACGTCAACGGAAAACTGCCGCTGGGCGTGTACTCGAAGGACGTGATTCTCCACATCATCCGTATCCTCGGCGTGAATGGCGGAACGGGTTACGCGTACGAATACGGCGGTTCGGCGATCGATTCGATGAATATGGAAGAGCGCATGACCGTTTGTAATATGTCGATCGAGGGCGGCGCGCGCGTCGGTTACGTGAACCCCGACGAAACCACCTTCGCGTACCTGAAGGGCCGCAAATACAGCCCGAAGGGCGCGGAGTGGGATGCGGCGGTTGCGAAATGGAAGGCCTTGGCCAGCGATACCGACGCGAAGTACGACGACGTGGTCAACATCGACGCCGCGTCGATCCGACCGACCGTGACCTGGGGCATCAACCCCGGCCAGGCGATCTTCGTCGACGAAAATCTGCCGACCGTGGCGGGTTCTCCGGAACAGGAACGTTCAACCGTGGCCGAAGCGTTCGACTACATGAAGCTCACGCCGGGAACGCCGATCAAAGGTACGAAGATCGACGTCGCGTTCATCGGTTCGTGCACCAACGGCCGCATCTCCGACTTCCGCGAAATCGCGAAGTTTGTGAAAGGCAGGCACGTGGCGAAAGGGGTTAAAGCGCTGGTTGTGCCGGGATCCATGCTCGTTCAGAATCAGGCGAAAGAGGAAGGCCTCGATGCCATCTTCCGCAACGCCGGATTCGAATGGCGCGAAGCCGGATGTTCAATGTGCCTCGCAATGAATCCGGACAAACTCGTCGGCGACCAGTTGTGCGCATCATCGAGTAACCGCAACTTCAAAGGGCGCCAGGGATCGCCGACCGGACGAACGCTGCTCATGAGTCCTTTGATGGTCGCCGCAGCGGCAATCGAAGGAAAAGTATCCGACGCCCGCGATGTGTTCGCGCTGTAGATTTATCGCGAGCTCGTGCCGAAAACGATTAATTGAAATTTCTAGAACAAGGAATACTATTTTATGCCGCTCGAAAATATCACCCACGTCACCGGCACCGCCGTTGTTGTCCCCGGACACGACATCGATACCGACCGCATCATCCCGGCGCGCTTCATGAAATGTGTCACGTTTGACGGCCTCGGCGCGTACCTCTTTCACGATGTCCGCTTCGAACAGGACGGCGCGTCGAAGAATCATCCACTCGACAAGCCCGACCACACGGGCGCGACAATTCTCTTCTCCGGACGCAACTTCGGTTGCGGTTCGTCGCGCGAACACGCTCCGCAGGCGTTGCAGAAGTTCGGCATAAGAGCAGTAGTCGCCGAAAGCTTCGCTGAAATCTTCGCCGGCAATTGCACGACGCTGGGCATGCCCTGCGTGATGCTCAGCGAAACCGATCTCGGCAAATTTACCGAAATTATCAACCGCAATCCGAGCACGAAAATCGAAATCAATCTCGACAACTCGACTGTCTCCGGGGGCGGCCATACAGCAACGTTTCAGATGAAGGGCGGCGCACGCGAAGCGTTGCAGAAGGGCGAATGGGACGCGCTCGGCCAGTTGCTCGATGGTCTGCCAAACGTTCATCGGCTCGTCCAGCAATTGCATTACGCCTAAATCGTCGCATCATTTCAAGTGATCGGTTATCATGGGGCGGAACAGTGTTCCGCCCCGCGTTGTTGCATTTCGTTCCCGGCGCTGCATGCGCGATCGCCTCAATTTTCGTGGAGTCTCCGGTGAAACTTAATTGCCCCATCTGCTCCGTGATGTTGAACCTGGACGACAACTTCGCAAAGAAATTGGTCCGTTGTCCGAAGTGCGAGCAAAGCTTTGTTGTACCCGCAGTCGCCCCGACGGTCGCGGAACGGATTCAAAACGCGCCGATTGCGCCGCCTTCCGACGAGTTTGAATTGAGCCCCTCGGCGAAAGAACCGACCTTGGCACCGGAATCGCTGCACCCCAACGCGTTGAAATTCTGCCCGGGCTGTGGCGCGCAATGGAAAAAAGGGACGATCGAGTGTAACGCATGTCATTACGTCCCGGCACTCGGCGCACAAATCAAACCCAAAGCGAAAGAACGATTCAACCTGTTGCAATTCGATTTGGGGAGCGTGTATTGGGTGTTGTTTCTCGGCGCCTTGGGTTACGGCGGTTGGTACTTGTTCACGCATTGGAATTCGGTTGCGGCGACAATACGCTCCATCTTCCCGTCGTAATCTCGGTTTTGCTTCGCAATTAATCGTGACGCCCTGCGCAAAACGGTTTATCATTTCCTCACACGATTTCTGCACATCTCATCCTGTTTCGAGAGGAACCGCCTTGCGTCCTATCACTTGCATCCATTGGGTCATTTTCTGGTTGCTTTGCACGTCTCAGTTCGTCGTGACGTTCGCGGCGGATGACGCTCTCCCCGCCGAGATCCAACCCGCACATCAAGCCGATTTCAGTCCCGATGGCCTGTTGACGTGGTGGCTGGTGTCGCCGCCGATCTCCGCTCCCGCTAACTCCCCCGCCCCATCCAACTCGCGCGAAGGCGAAGCCGTTTTCAACGGAAACGCAACGCTTCCGGGCGCATGGTCCTTGAACGCGGCGGGAGTTTTCTACAACGATTTTCGCTCGATGTTGAACGGGCAACCCGGTTCGCTTTACGCATCGACTCGATTGAACAGCCTCGTGGGCGGACAGCGCTTTTTTTACGTCCGAACCTACTGCGCGGTGAAGATTTATCTTGACGGAAAATTGCTCGAATCCAAACCTCAACCTGAAGCGACGAGCGTTGTAAAATTGCCGCTGAACCTTCCGAAGGGACTCAGCGAATTAACACTTGAAGTCGTTCCGCGCGGCGACAATTGCATGATCCAATGCTTTCTTCACGATGGGCGCGGTAACAATCCACCTCAGAAACCGGTACCCGGCGATTCCATTGTCCTCGCATCGCAAAAAGGAAAACTCCCGGACGCAAATACAGTCGCTCTCAATGCATTCACGCTCACAGCCCAAACGCCGTTCGTTGCCCCCGGCGGAAAATCGATGCTCGTCGCCACGATTCAAGGGTCGCTTCCTCGCGGCGTCAGCGCTCTCTCCGTTCGATGGGCGGATGCACCCGGTGCCAAGGAAAATCCGATCACCATTGGCACGCCGTTTCAAACCGAATACATCGCCCCCGCCGAAGCGCGTGGTGTGTACGAAGCGCGTCTCGAATTTCTCGTGCAAGGCAAACCGATCGGCGTCAAATCCGTCGCGTTGATCTGCCCCGAAGGCTTCGCCAAAGACATCGCTGCTTTCGAAAAAGAATGGTTGGAACGCTCGACAAAATCCAAGCAATCGATGCCCAACACAAAACTGGCGATCGAAAAACTTAAACTCTTCGTTGAGGGCATTCTCGCTGGGACGGTCGACCCCGACAGCGACGTGGCGAAGGAACTCTCCGGACTCATCACGCGCATTCGCGACTTTATGCCGATCGAAGAACAGGGCAAAGACCCTTATTCCGGAAAGAGCGGCTACATCGAACGCGGCTACACAAGCGCCATCGACGATGGCGTTCAACCGTTCATCACGGCCGTCCCGGAAAACGCAGTGAAAGAAAACGCCAAGAAATTTCCGCTGGTCGTTTTTCTGCACGGCTACGATCCCAATATGAACAAACATCGCTGGTGGGAAGCCAAGGATTACGCGGCGGTTTGCGCGCGAAACAATTGCTTCCTGGCGATTCCATTTGGACGCCTGAATTCGGATTTTCAATCGGTCGGCGAAGTCGATGTGCTCGATGTCATCAAGGAAATGAAAGCGCACTACCGCATCGATCCTGATCGCGTGTACCTGTGCGGTATTTCGATGGGCGGAATGGGCGTGTACTCCATCGCGGCGCACTATCCCGACGAATTCGCCGCGGCGATGATTTTGGCTGGACGCGCGGACAGTCCGCTTCAAAACGGCACCGCACTCGACAATTTCGTTCCGTTCAAACAGTGGCTGATCCAAACGGACAATCCGATCAGCCTGTGCGAAAATCTGATTAATCTGCCCATGCGTATTTATCATGGACAAGACGACAACGTCGTCCCTGCAACACAGGCGATGCGCATGTCAGCCGGATTAAAAAAAGCCGGATGCAACGCTAACCTTCTGCTCGTGCCGGGAGGCCATCGCTCGGGCTTCGATATTTTGCACGACGATGAACCTGTCCGATGGTTGCTGACAAATAAGCGAAATCCGACCCCGGCGAAGCGTCATCTAAAAACTTATTCTTTACAATTCATTCCGCCAGGCGCAGGTGTTGAAACGACCGACGACCTCGCTCCAATCGACATCGAATGGAAAGGCGAAGCGGCCATCGCCAAATCGGAAATTATTCAAAAGAGCGCGAACGTTTTGAACTTCGGATTTTATAATTTAGGGAGCTACAATGGGAAAAAGTCGCCGGATCTCTGCGGTCCCGTTCGGCAGGCTATCTGCGCTCCCTTCACAATTGTTTACGGAACGAAAGGCGTTCCCGCAGCCAATGAGCTGAACAAAAAGAACGCGGCACGTTTCGAAGACGAATGGTTCCAATTCACGCGCAGCCACGGGAAGATCAAAGCCGATATCGACGTCACGCCCGACGAAAAGCGCGACCGCAACCTTTTCCTTTTCGGGGAAGAACAAGACAACGCACTTCACGCCGAACTCGCGAGGGATCTTCCGATTTCGGTCAAGAACGGAACGGTCACGATTGGCGAGAAATCGGTGCCGCTGGACGGCAAGGGCATTCTCTACATTTATCCCAGCGCCTTTTCCGGAAAGAAGCGCGCGGTCGTCATTTGCGCTGGGGCACCCTACGGCGAGAAGATTGGCGTGAATCACAAGCTCGATCTTATCCCGGATTTTTTACTCTACGAAGGAACGGTTTTCGACACCGACGGGACGAGTTCGAACAGCGCGGTGTGTGCCGGATTCTTCACTAACGAATGGAAGCTGGACGCAAAGCGGATGTGGTGGGCCGCAAAGAAATGACGCGCCAAACCTTCGCGCTCGATTATGATACCGCTTGGTTTTCACAGTGGGCTTGGAGCGGTTTGAATGCGTTATGTCATGAAGGTATTGATCGATTTGGAAGCGCGCGACGATTTCGCGGCACGGCAGTCGGCCAGCGCCATTGTGATTGAAAAACTGGGAGGTATTCCCGGCGTTCGAGACATCGTGTTGCATTCCAGCACCGATCATAAATCGATTGGCATCAAGCCTGACGGCACGTTCGACGCTCAATGGAACAAGGGTGGCCATGCACGATCTTGAGAGCAGTGATGGCCGCTCCATGACGCCATGGATATTCCGCGCCGTGTGCGGACTCCTGACGCTCGCGTATCTGCTCGTCGCACTTCGTTCCATTTCAGATTTACCACTGCTCGATCCCGACGAACCCCGCTATGCCGGTTCCGGCAGAACCATGGCCGAGGGCGGATCGTGGTTCGTGCCGGAGTTCAACGGCGAACCGCGGATCAACAAGCCGCCGCTGTTTTATTGGCTCGTCGCGGTAAGCGACAAGCTTGCGGGCAGAGCGACAGAAACGTCTTCGCGCCTCCCATCGGTCGCCATGGGCTTGGTGATGTTGTGGAGCACCATTTGGCTCGGACGTCGCGTCTTCGGAGCAACAACCGGATTGCTCGCCGGAGCCGTGTTGGCTTCCACGCCACTCTTCATCGCTCTCTCGCGAACCTGCATCACCGACATGACGCTCGCTGCCTTCATGACCGGAACGCTGGCCTGGCTGATGCTCGCGCGGCTTGGCCTTGCACCGCCACAAAAATCAAAATGGTTTGCAACCATTTGGTACGGTCTGGCGCTCCTGACGAAAGCAACGCCTGCGTTCGCCGTATTGCTTGTAGTGGTCATCGAACGAGCGTTTTCATTGCCGAAAGAGCAACGTCCTACGGCAGCGCGTTGGATACCGTGGGTGCTACTGGCGGCAATCGTGTTTTCAGCGACAGCGATCCAATGCGAAGCCAAAGGGAAATTGGCGCTTGAATCCAAACACGCAAAAGCAGCGGCAGTTTCAGACGAATCCTCGGATGGCGCTTCAACGAAGAAGAATAATTGGACGATGCTCGATGGTGTGTTCGGCAAATGTGCGCTTGGGCTTGCCATTGGTGTCGTCGGTTTGTTGATCGTGATGGCGTATCGCGCGGAGCGCTTGTCTCCTGCGCTGCCGCGCGGATGGATTTGGGGGCTCCTGATTTCCATCGCGATGGTGTTGTGGTGGTACGGGCTTTTGATTGCCACACAAGGCTGGGAAAGATTCGTCGCTCTGCTGCAATTCGAAATCAACCAACGCGTCGCCGGAGCGGTACATCGAGAAGTCATGTATTATTATCTCGCGATGCTCCCGATGGTAACATTCCCGTGGTCCATCGGATTGGCTGGCGCGCTGGGATCGGCGTGGCCTTCTCCTGTACAAAATACCGATGAAAATACCGGCGTGAGGCGCAATCAAAATGCGGACGAGTATCTCGTCGCGTGGGTGCTGGGCACGGTGTTCTTTTACAGCATTCCCGGTGCCAAATTGCCGACATACATCATGCTTGCGATACCTGCAGTGGCCTTGTTGATCGCTCGATTTTTGATGCGCTTAAGCGATGCGACGCAGCCAGTCTCTCGAATGTGGTTGCGAACAACGGTGGCGCTTTCGATCGTCGCGGCACTTGGACTTCTCCTCGTGCCGCTTGTTTTTTATTGGATTTCAGCACACCCGCCCGCAATCCCCACGTTAGCGACTCCCGCCAAATCGGTCGTCGCATTACCCTTTTTGAACTCGCTCGGAACCGTTGGCTACTTCGCTTTCCTCGGGTCATTTGCTATCGGAGCGGCCCTTGCATTTCCCGGGTCGTGGATCGCAGCCGTCCGGGGCCGGGGGCGTTTGGCATGTGGGATTATCTGCGTCTGCACACTCGCACTTCTTTTCTTCGCCGCACCCGCAATCGTCGAACAGATGAAATCGCGATCGTCGAAGCAGCTTGCGGCAAAGATCGAAGGTGTCTTCAACGATCAAGATCG
>JANXLS010000343.1 GCA_025355035.1 Planctomycetota bacterium
TTGAAAACTGGGCGAATTCCGAGGCATTAAAACTCGGGGATTTGCGTGGCAAGGTCGTACTGATACGCTTTTGGACATCGCAGGAATGTCCGTTCTGTTCTGCAACCGCGCCCGCACTGAATGAATTCAATGAATTGTATAAAGACAAAGGTTTGCAAGTCATCGGCCTGTACACGCACAAACGCAAGACACCTTTCACTGAAGCTGAATTCAAAGACATCGCTGCGGAATACGGTTTCAAATTTCCGATCGCGCACGACACCGGCATGCAGACGTTGCGGCAATGGTGGCTGGCTGGCGAACGGAAGAAATTCACGAGCGTCAGTTTTCTGATCGATAAAAAAGGTGTCATCCAATTCATCCACTCGGGCGGAAAGTACGTCAAGGGCGACGCCGATTACAGTGCGATCAAATCGAAGATCGAAGAATTGCTCGACGAAAAATGAGCTCATCCCGCGATTCGAAAATCGACGCGACGTTAAGCGCGCTGATCCTCATAGGCTTCCTTGCGATTGTCGGTGGGAACGCGCTGTGTTGGATCGACATGTACGGACGCAATGCGTACCTGTGGCGCTGGTCCATTGTCGTCGGGATAGTGTTGGGCACAATCGGTTCCACCGCGTTGAGCGCCCGAGTATTCTGGCGGCACCACATCAGTCTTGCAGCGTGGATGTTGATGTTTGGAATCCACGCGACCGGCATGGCGCTGGCGACGCAACTCTTCAATTGGGTGCATCCGGTCAATGTGCCGGGTAATTCCAATTCCGGCACCAACACGCTGCTGCTCGCGATTTCGTTGATTGCCACGTTGCTGGTGCGTGGATCGGTTCTCCAAGCCGCCGTTAAAAACATGCCCGGATGGATGGCCATCCGTAACGAAAACGAAAGCGCCACGCCGCGCTTGTGGCTCTTCGCACTTTACTGGCTTTCGCCGTTGGCGTGGTGGGGCGGAATTGTGTGCGCGATTACGCTTTGGTCTGCGCATTTTACGAGCTCATTGCCGATTGTTGCTCTGATCGTCTGCATTGCTATTGCTACGATCCGCGTGGCTGTTCGATTCGTACTCTATGAAAAGAACAAGTATTCGAATTGGGCGCGAAGCCTGTACGGTTGGGAGAAATTTCGTGGACGGATGATTAACATCGGATTTGTGCTGGCGGGAATCGTGACGTTCTACTCTTATTTTTTAATGGCATCGCGCGTTCAGGATGATGCTGTCAATACCATTTTAAAGCGCGACGAGGCGGGGTGGTGTGCTGAGGTCAAATCGCTTCAAATGCCAAAACTGAATCGAAATGAAAATGCGATGACAATTTATAATCTCGCGAGCTCCAGTGCTATTCCGATGAACAAAGAGTGGATGCGAATTAATTGGAGGACACAAGCAGCGATCAACGAAACGGCGAGGAATCTGACTGCGCTCTCTTTTTTTCGACAGGCCACCGCAGTGAAAGGAATCGATTACCAAATCGATCTCGCCAGCGACTATCGTTTAATTGGCATACGATTGGTCGGAAGCCAACTGGAGCATTCAGCGGCAATTGAAATTCGGCAGGCCGCATCGACTGGCGATTGGGTTCTCGCATTGAACGACACTCAAGCCTGTCTTCGATACACACGACATGTGGCGGCGTATCCGTCTTGGGAGAACGAGGATTTATTTGCGATTGAAAAACAAACGGCTCTTACCTTTGCTGCCGCTTTGTTTCATCCCAGCGCGAAAACGACCGATCAGGCACTAAGGGATTTGAACGACATTCTTTCCGAACATTTTAATGCGCGCGGTGAATACGTGAATCGAATTGTTTACGTCTCGTTCGTCCGGGGAGCATACTTTTCGTACAATTGGCTGGCGCCGATTGCGACACAATGGCCCGGCCGGCCTGATACCCAATCGATAGCCATGCGATCCTCGCTTGGGCAATTGGAATTTCCAGCGGAGTTGCAGTCCTTGCACACGACGCTGAAAATCGCGACGCAGCAAAGTATGGATCGCGAGGATACGGAGAGAGTAAGCGAACGTCTCAGACGTTTGAACAGTGCGCATCCGGAGATACTTTCAGCCAATCTCGAAGCACTTGAAACGCTACGCCTGCTCGAAACGGCCATCGCGGTTAAACGCTATCAACTCAAACACGGCACATGGCCCGGCACGTTGAACGATTGCATCCCGGAATTCTTGACCGCGATTCCGCCGGACCCGAACAAACACGGTCGCTTCATTCAATACGAATCGTCGCCGCCCCGCGTTTATTCCATCGGAAAAGGGGTGGCTAGCGCGCCCGAAGAACACGGCTTGCCCGACGAAAAATATTTCGAGGCGTTTGAGTTGAAAATCAAGGAATGCGCGAACGGGAACCACGTGCTTTTTTTGGCGAATTGATCGAGTCCTAGTTTGGTGAATCACTCTGTATGACGATTTGTCTGGGGTCTTTTGAACGTGCTCTTCGTTGCTGGCTCCGTCACAGGGTTATACAAACATGCTCCGTCGCCAGACGCCTCGATCACGTTCAAAATACCCGGCGTCAAATCATCATCCAGAGTGATTCACCACACTAGATTTCACCACCAAACGATTGAATTACCCGATGCCCGTGTCCTTCAGGAACCGGTTTGTTACCCGGCCGAACGACGAGCGCGGTCTGCATTCCGGCCGTTTTCGCGGCGTCCAATTCGGCAACCACATCGCTGTAAAATACGATCGCGTTCGGAGACGTTTTCAGCGCGGCTGCGATCGCGACGTAACTGGCTTGCTCGCGCTTGGGGCCGGTCGTCGTGTCGAAATGCGCGGAAATGTATTTCGATAAATCGCCCACGTTGGCGTAACGATAAAAATTCTTCTGTGCCGCAATGCTGCCGGACGAATACACGCAGCACATTTTGCCGGCCTGCGTCCACTTCTCCAAGGTGGAGGGAACGTCATCGTAGAAATGCGCGCGCAGTTTTCCGCTC
This sequence comes from Planctomycetota bacterium, assembly GCA_025355035.1. Taxonomy (GTDB): domain Bacteria; phylum Planctomycetota; class SZUA-567; order H5-PLA8; family H5-PLA8; genus JANXLS01. The sequence continues at coordinate 2,953 of JANXLS010000343.1, forward strand.
TTATATCCTTCGCCCGAAACGAGTCCTTGAAGATCCTTCAGTCCCGTCGATTTCACATCAGTGTCCATCAACCGAAATACTTCTTGAATAACGGTCATGCGCATTAATGAGATGTACTCTTGCCCCGCTTCTTCCGCGATTTTTAAACAGGCCGCCTGGACCTTTGAGTCGTTCCAATGTGCTTCCAAAAACGAAGGCAATTCGCGCCGTACATACGGGAACAGAACGTCGTACACGTATTCGATCGACGAGGTGGTGCCTTCGATATCCAGGAGGATGACGCGCGTTTTCATGATGCTCTCAAAAAAGGAGGGCGGCTTTCCAGCCGCCCTTAAAGCGAAGCTTTCATTGTATCCATTCAGTCCCTTTTTTAAATTAAAGGTAACCGTTCAGTCGGGCGACATGAGTGCCGCCTCTGCGTTCGCTATCCGACCAATGTTTTGACCGCATTCTGGTTCACTGGAATGAATTCAGGCCCGAAGCACACGGGCATGTAATTCTCGTGAACACCGTTTTCGACGTAATGCGGAGTCCAGCCCGCTGGATCGACGAAGAGTCGGATGGCGCGCGTTTTCCGTTCTTCACAGAAATCAAACCAATGCTGCGTTCCTTTCGGAACGTTGATCAAATCGCCCGCGTCGAGGCGAATGGCAAAGATAGGACCGGTCTTCGGATGAATATGGAACAGCCCGTTGCCCTTGACCATGAAGCGCACTTCGTCGTCGGTGTGGATGTGTTCCTTGTTGAATTTTTTCATCAACATGTCAAGGTTCGGCGTGTCGGGCGTGACGTTGATCACGTCGGCTGTGACATAGCCGCCCTGCTTGCTCAGGCGTTCGATTTCCGGCTTGTAGGCTTCGAGGATATCTTCGTTGCTTGGGTCGTCCTTGATGTTGCGTTCAACACCCCAATGCTCGTACACAATGCCATGCGGTTTGAGGAATACGTTAATTTCAGCGGTGTTCGATATTTCGCGGTTTTCGTCGGGAATCGTGATACGAGCCATGGTTTCTCCTTAAGTGGTGACCGAATTAAAGTCTAGTACCGATCGGACCGTTTTCAATAGAGTTTCGAAAGCGGACTATTTGACATCATTTCGCAACAATTGGAGACACTTATGTCAAAAGTGCAAAATTCATTCGTTGTATAGAGTAGGAGGAAACATCGAACGGTTTTAACATCGAAGAACGCGAATAAAGGCGAAAAGGAAGGAAGGGCTTGACGGGTGATTATTATTTTGTGCATATAGTGCAATTCGTGGAACGCGTATGTCATCGTAAATTGAAGCATTCAATATTGACGCTATGCACGTTTGTGCAAGTGTTGGAACGAAGGGAAATTGAGGAAGGATGAAGGGGGTACAATGCACATATGTGCAACTTATGGAACGGTGAAGGCGACCGAGTAGCAGGCGTCTAGATTTTATGCGAATGACCTATACCGAAGACGAGAAGAAGTGGAAGAACGGGCAGATTAAGCGGCTGTTGTTTTTGGACGCCCTTCGCGCGATTGAGCCAGCGCCGTTTAAGCCGGATCCTCGATCGTGGTCGAATGACCGTGTCTCGTTTGCGTGGTTGGGACATGCGACCGTGTTGATCAATTTTTTTGGTCTAACAATTTTGACTGATCCCGTTCTCGCCAGTCGCGTGGGCATCAACGCGGGGCCGTTCATCATTGGACCGAAGCGCTACATTCACCCTGCATTGAAGGTCAAAGACCTTCCCCAAATCGATTTGATTTTGATCAGCCACTGTCATTTCGATCACCTCGATATGTGGACGTTGCGACGGCTCGGAGCGAAATCGAAAATCGTGGTCCCATCGCACACCTCCGACGTGTTTACGTGCATTCCGCAAAAGGACGTTAATGAACTCGCTTGGAAAGAACGAATCGAATTCTTCGGCGAACGCGGCGGTTTGCAAATTGAAGCGTTCCCAACCGCGCATTGGGGAGCGCGATTGGGTTCGGATGGTCAGCGGAAATGGAACGGCTACATTTTGGAACGGCAAGGTATCAAATTAATCTTCGGTGGCGACACCGGCCCGACGCATCACTTCGGTGATCTGCGCGCGAAGGGCCCGTTCGATCTCGCCATCATGCCGATTGGGGCGTACGATCCGTGGAAGACGAATCATTGCAATCCCGAACAAGCGCTCGCCATGGCGGATGCGGCCGGCGCCGAATACATTCTGCCTGTGCATCATCAGACATTCGTCCTCAGCCGCGAACCGTTGGGCGAGCCGATCGCGCGCTTGCAACACGCGTTGGTCAAGACGCCTCAACGAATCGCTGTGCGGCAGATCGGCGAGACATTTGTTCTGCCGGAACGATCGATGTAAAAACTACCGCGTTCTCCTGTTGTCCGGGGTAAATGAAGGAGTGCTTTACTTCAGTTCATTTCTTCAGTTACAGGAGACGGTCATGCGGAATCGGTTGGTTCTGTCGTTTGCCTTGGTGCTTGTCGTCGCTGGGTTCAGTGGGGCTGCTGGCGAGTTTTTCTTCAAAGATGGCGATAAAGCGGTCATTATCGGTGACAGCATCACTGAGCAACACCTATATAGCAATTACGTCGAAGCATGGACGGTGATGCGCTTTCCGAAATGGAACATCACGTTTCGGAATACCGGCATTGGCGGAGATCGCTCAACGGGCGGAAACGGCCGCTTCAAGCGCGATGTTGTGGCGCTGAACGCGACGGCCCTCACCGTCGATTTCGGAATGAACGATGGTGGCTACCGGGCGTTCGATGACAATGGTTTCAAGACCTACATGGGCGGTTTGCAGGGGATGGCCGACCAGGCAAAAGCGGCGAACATGCGCGTCGCTTGGATGACGCCCAGTCCGGTTGAAAAAGCCGAACTCGGCGCAGCACTGGAAGGCTACAACCAGACGCTGGAAAAATATTCGACCGGCGTGAGTCAGATCGCCGAAAAGAATCACGGCATTTTCGTCGATCAGTTCCATCCGTTTATTCAAGTCATTGACAAAGCTCGCGCGGTCGATCCGAAGAATCGCATCGGCGGTGGCGATCCTGTTCATCCCGGCCCCCCGGGACAGGCCGTGATGGCGTGGGGAATCTTGAAGAGACTGAATTTTCCGACGCTCGTTTCAGCGGCGGAAATTGACGCGGCGG
>JANXLS010000364.1 GCA_025355035.1 Planctomycetota bacterium
GCGCCGCGGTTGGCGATGGTGCTGGGAAAATTGCTTGGGGGGACGGCGCTGGCGTTTTTTCAGGCGCTTATTTTTTTGGTCGCCGGTTACTTTTTCATCATGACAAAGATGACGCCGATGGGACTTTTGCTTTCATGCGGCATGATGGCGTTGATCGCGTTTGCTCTCTGCGGGCTGGGATTCATCATTGCCTGGCGCATGGATTCGACGCAGGGATTTCATGCGGTCATGATGCTTTTTTTGATGCCAATGCTGATGCTGTCGGGCGCGTTCTTCCCAGCGGAAGGCGCACCCGCCTGGCTGAATTGGACGATGCACGCAAACCCGCTTTACTACGGATTGGCCGCGTTACGCCACACGATCTACGGCGCAAATCCGCCGTGGATGCTGCCGAATTTTGAAATGTCGCTGGGCGTCACGATCGCGTTTGCGGTGCTCGCGGTGGGAGCGTCCGTCGCGATTTCCGGGACGCGAACGACGGGGGATTTGCAATGAGCGAAGAAGGTCTTAATCCCGCTCAGAAATTCGCGTGGGCGGTGCTTGTTGTCGCCGTCGTGTCGCTGGTGGGTTACGCATTTTGGAAGAAATCGAAAACACCCGAACTCGATTTGAGCGGACAGCACGGTCCGAACATTCTTGTGCCGGGAGCGGGAAGCGACGCGCCCAAACCTCAGGATCTTGCCAAAATCGGCCTGGTGAAAGAATTCAAGCTGATCGATCAGGACGGTAAATCAATCGAAGCGAAAGATCTTCGCGGCGACGTCTGGCTCGCCACGTTTATTTTCACGCATTGCGCCGGGACGTGTCCGATGATCGTGCAGCAGATGTCCGCGCTCAACAAAGAGATCGCCGATCTCCCGCGCGTGAAGCTGATTTCGTTTTCGATGGACCCCGCCCGTGACACGCCGGAAGTGCTGACGAAATACGCGATCGCTCAGGATGCGGTCAGTCCGCGCTGGAAATTTTTGACGGGGTCGAAGGACGAAATGTATCGCTTGACGCGCGACGAATTCAAACTCGTCGTCGATGACAAACAAGGCACCCCTAGCGAACCGATCATTCATTCATCAAAGATTGTTCTGGTCGACGCGGAGGGGTTTATTCGCGGGCGATTTGACGGGATTGGAATTGACGGGCCATCGCCCAGCGCGATCAAGCAGATTGCTGACAGCGTACGCAAATTGCAAAGCACTTCGTCGGCGAAAGAGGGAAAGTAGATCATGGGCGACTTTCCAATTCACGCGACGATTAATGCATCGCTCAACGCGCTTTCGTTCGTGCTGCTGATGTGTGGATATGCGGCGATCAAACGCGGCGACAAGGAAATGCACCGAAAATTCATGCTCTCGGCGGGCGTCACGACGCTTATTTTTCTGGTGTCGTATCTGTACTATCACTACACGGTCGGGCACGTGAAATTCAAAGGGACCGGAGCGATCGCGTACGTCTATGGGACGATTTTGCTCACGCATCTGGTGCTGGCGATGGTCGTCGCGGTGCTGGCTCCGATCACGTTTCGACACGCGTTCAAAGAACGTTGGGAGAAGCACAAAGCATTGGCAAAGATTACGTTTCCGATGTGGATTTACGTGTGCGTGACGGGGATCATCGTGTACTTCATGGTCTATCATCTGTACAAGTAAACGATCGAACGAGTTGGAGTTTGGAGTAAACGACGCGACGTCTAATAATCGTCGCGGCGTTTGGGTAGGGATGTGATGACACCTTTTGGAGCGACGCGTTTGGGGCGCATTCTCATGTCGCGCGCGGGCAAATTGCCGAGATCGGCTTCGTCGATGGAAACGAGGTCCTCT
>JANXLS010000386.1 GCA_025355035.1 Planctomycetota bacterium
GCCGCATCACCGACGTGTGGATCGACGAACCCGCTCGCGCTCTGTTCACCACCCTTCAGCTCGAACGGCATCGCAATTACATTCGGGAACGCGGCCTGCCGGGATGGGTCATGGAAGTGGATGATGCGAAGCAAATCGTCACCATCACGTTCTTTGGTGGCGTTGATCCGAAGCTGTTCGATGAGTTGAAGGACATCAACGAACAGCCGCAGGGCTGGCCTTTCTCGGCGACGGAAGACGATCCGAAAGCGCCCAAGGGCGGTATCGCCGTGGCCCGCGACAGCCTCATGACATACGATCCCGTCAATGATCGCAAAGGCGGAAACATCCTCTATATCGGAAAAGTGCCCGCCGAACCCGGTTGCAGCGGCGTGCAGATCAAAGTCAAGTGCGGCATGATGCTCGAAGGCTATCGCCCAAAGCGTGTCGTCCGTTTCTTCCCAGCCAACTGGAAAGTAAATGCGTTGCCGAAAGAAGAAGAGTTCATGGGGCGCGAGTAATTCCGATTGGTTCTCATGACCTTTGATCAACCTCGGGCAACTATCAATCCTCACTTGGCAAGCTTGATCTTCTGACCGGCACTCCGGATTCCAGCGGTTGGTACTCTTCAAATATTTCATTGCCTGTTACCTGCGGCACCTCGCCAGAGATATTGAAAAATGGTCTAAGAAATCGTGGTCCTTTTCGGTATTGGTATGAATCGGTCGCTTTCGCGTCTCATTAATTAGAAACTCGTTTTTAAAATTAAGGAGCGGTCTTATGAATTCACATAGGCACGGCCGAATGAGGTCGATGCTTCTCATTGCGGTCATCGGATTGACGTTCATATCGGGCGATAAATCCCAAGCAATGCGGGAGATCGGCGGCAAGGAACCCATGAAGGAAGGCCCGTGGCCCGACGGCTGCGTGGCAGTTGCCAACCTCCCAACGCGACTTGCTTACTCAACGGGTGACGGTGCGGACCATGAGTTCGTTTATCGCGGCGAAACGAAAGCCTTTCAGACGGCTCTGATTGCATTTGGCGCCATTCGAGCGCCGGCGTTGGCATTGCACATCCATCAGGGTCCGAACGTTGTTTCGTGGGCGAAATCGACCGATGAAAATGGGGTAAAAGACAATGGCCACGTCGACTGGACGTTCACCGTGTGGAACGCCGAGGAATGGCACAACAACTTCAATAGTCCGGAATCCAGAGGCTTCAGCTATCAAATCCGCGGCCATCAGCCTGTCCCGACGCCGCGCATTGATGTGTATGTGGCCTCTCCGGCGACTCCCGTTGGAGTAGATTGGACACAGGTGACAGTGCCCGATGGAGTCAAAGTTACGGACGAACGGCCCACTCCGGCGCAGAAGGCTATTAGCGGGAAAGGTGCTCTCGGACCGGTGATTCAGGGTGTGATATACGACATGGCCAACGGAAAAACCATCGCTGGCGTCACGTTCGAAGTTAGGAAGGCCGGCGAGGCGAAATGGGAGACTGTTGCCAGCAGCTCAACCGATGCGGCGGGCCGATTCAAGATTGAGACCCTGCCGCCCGGCTCGTATCTGTTTGTCGCGGGGGCTAATGGATATGCCTGGCGCATACTGGGTAGTGACACCGTTTATCCAGAGACGCATCTGAAAATCGATGGGGAATTGAGTGAAGCAGTCACGGTCAAAGGGACCGTCGCCGATGCG
>JANXLS010000387.1 GCA_025355035.1 Planctomycetota bacterium
TGTCACCACTGTTTATAACTGTGGCTGCGATCATTAAGCTGACGGATTGGGGACCCATTTTGTTCTGGCAGGTGCGTGTCGGGCAATGGGGCTTGGAATTTCCATTCCCAAAGTTCCGATCCATGGTTACCAACGCCGAGAAATTGAAGGACCAATTAATCGCTCAAAACGATCACGGGAACAGTGTTACGTTTAAAATGAAAAAGGATCCGCGCGTGACGTTCATTGGGCGGATCATACGAAAACTGAGCATCGACGAATTGCCGCAATTGTGGTGTGTGTTAATTGGGGACATGTCCCTCGTGGGGCCGCGACCGCCAGTTGTCCGCGAAGTGGAGAAGTACACGCTGGCCGATCGTCGAAGATTGGATGTAAAGCCTGGTTTAACATGTATTTGGCAGGTTAGCGGACGCGGCGACATTGCGTTCGATCAACAGGTGGAATTGGACGTACAGTATATTGAAAGTCAGAGCTTGTGGCTGGATTTTGTGCTGCTGTTCAAAACCGTTCCGGCGGTGCTTTCGGGCAAAGGGGCATATTAACTGTTTGCGATTTGGAGCTTGGGTATCGATACATCCACCCAACGAGGTAATTCCACATATGTGCAATTTGTGGAACGATGTTTAATCGATTGAAAGACTGGCAGCCCGTCCAGTTTGTTGCTCAAATCAGTTAAACTATATACAGATTATAGTCGAAGCTAATAGCGGAGATCCTGCGCGCGGTTGACATGAAATAGTCACGGGTGACAAAAAACGACTATGGACAGCCCTAACTTTATCAATCGACTGGCCGAAGAAATTCTGATCGACCACGCGCGAAAAAAAAACCAAGTTTACTTGATCACGAGTGCGTTGGATGGTGAAGGCGTGACGTATGTGTGCGACAAGCTTGTTGCAGCCATGCATAATTTGTCGCCGGGGAAAGTACATCTTATCCGCGTACCGAAACACGAATTGGGCCAACCTGAATTCGGCGTTCCGGCTGAAATGCATCGCGCGGAATTTTTCAACGAATTGAAATCGAGCTTTGATGTCATCCTGATCGATGCGAGCGGATTACTGAATCGCGGTCGCGCTGTGCCGTTTTTGGCGGAGTGCAGCGTGTGTGTTTTGGTGACGCGCGCAGGAAAGACGCGGCGCGGCCAGATCAAAGAGACGACGGACATGCTGAAGCGTTACAACATTCCGATCATCGGCGCGGTGTTGAATGGCGTCGAGCGCGTCATTCCGCAGAGTCTGTATAATCGATTGTAACGAATCGGGGAACCCATGTCGCTGCGATACATCCTGCACATCCTTTTCAAGCGCCAATGGCTGATCATCATCGCGCTGATTCTCGCGCCGCTCATTGCGGCAGGCGTTTTGGTGTTTACGGAACCGGTGTTTGTTTCGCGCTGCAAACTTGAAGTGTACGATCGCAGCAATCCCAACGATCCGATGGGTTCTGCGCGGTCGCAGATCAAGGACGATGTCTTCATTCAGCGCCAGATCGAATTGATTTTTACAGACCGCGTGATGTCGCGCGTCGTTGATGAGGCGAAACTGATCCCGACGCCGCCAAGCCAGAGCATTTTTGCGCGTTATGGCGGGGCAAAAGCAGCGGCTTCGCAGTACACGCCCGATCGCGAGCGCATCGAACTGATCCGAGCGCTGAAGTCCCCGGCGCATGTCAAAGCCGATGCGATCAATCCGCAGGTGATGATCATCACGGGTCAGATGAACACGCCGGAATTGTCGCAGCAGGTCTGCGCGGCTGTGCTTTCGGCTTATAAAAAAGAACTCGACCGCATGCAGAATGAGGACGATCAATTCACGAAATTCTATACGGCGCGTCGTGCCGGTATTGATGCGGCCATCGCCGATTGCTTTAAGGACATGGAAGATTTCAATCGGCTGCATCCGCGCGATATGATTTCGGGCGTCGATCCGTTGCAACTTCCCGACAACGCAAAGCCTGGTGTCATTCAATCAACTAAACCCACCGGTGAAACGCCGAAGGCAAACGACAGCCCTGGCTATTCTCCGACGCCGGCAGAGATCGGCCCGGTCGCGCGTTTAATGAACGAGATCGCGGATCGCGAAATTGAGCTTATTCAATTGAAATCGAAAACCAGCGAGGACAGTTATCAATACAAGAGTTTGCTGGAGAAAATCGTTGCCGATCGGAAATTGCTGGAGCAATACAAAGAGAAATTGTCCCAGCAACAAGTGCTGGCGGTGAAGTGGACGGGCTTGCAGTGGAAGATGGATTCGCTGCGTCAGGAACGGCAGAAAATAAACGACGATTTGGCGAAACAGAAAAACGCCGAGATGGCCAACAGCACAAAGGCGACGATTAAAATACAGGACGATCCGACGTTCGATCCGCAGCCGATTTATCCGAAGAAGGCGCTGATCCTGATCGCGTCGGTTTTCATCGGATTGATGCTGGGATTGGCGCTGGCCTACATCGCGCATGTCCTGGATTCAACGTACCATCTGCCTGAAGATTTTTATTCGGACACCGGCATTCCGGTGCTGGCTGCGATTCCGTTTGACAAGTCGTTGGCCACTTAGTTCAGCGGAGTTGATGCTTCATGCGCGTGTTGATGGCCAACAAGTTTCTCTATCCTCGCGCCGGGGCGGAAACGTACATGCTGACTGTCGCGGATGAATTGCAATCGCGGGGGCACACCGTCGGATTCTTCGGCATGGCTCACCCCGAGAACACGAAGCGTGGCGAGATGCAGACGATCCCGGCGATTGAATTCGGCGCGAAGCATGGGAAGGTTGCGGCGCTAAAAAACATCGGTCGCGCGGCGTGGGCTTTGGCAACGGGTTCGACCCAGAAAACGCTTGCCGCTTTCATCGATCGATTCAAGCCGGATTTGATTCACGCGCACAACATCTACAACCAATTGAGCCCCGGCCTCTTCGTCAAATACGCTGCAACGATTCCAGTCGTGATGACGGTTCACGACTACAAGCCCGTCTGCCCAAACTACAGTCTCTTCACCCAAGGCGAGACGTGTACGCGGTGTTTGTCGGGAAAATTTATGGAGTGTGTCAAGCATCGTTGTGTGCAAGGCAGTGTGATGAAAAGCGCGCTGGCGGCTGCGTCGTCGTCGATTCATAAAAGCCGCGAAACGTACACGCGGGGCTATCGCCTGCTGATTGCGCCGAGCGGATTTCTAAAGCGGCAACTGGTGGCAGGTGGCATTCCTGAAAAACATGTGACGGTGCTTAACAACTTCGCCGCGCCAGCAAAAGAATTTTCGACGCCGGGCAAGGGTATCCTGTATTTCGGACGCTTGTGCCGGGAGAAGGGAATCGACACGCTGCTGGCGGCCTATGCGAAGATGCCGTTCCCTCGCCCTGTTCTAAGCATCGCGGGGGAAGGACCGTTGTCCGAAGAGCTGAAAGCGCTCGCCGCTCAAAATGGATTGAACGAGATCCGCTGGCTGGGGCGCATTTCGCCGAGCCAAATCGCGACGGAATTGGATCGCTGTGCGTTCTCGGTCGTGCCGTCGGTATGGTACGAAAACTGTTCAATGGCGATCCTCGAAAGTCTTGCGGGTGGACGGGCCGTTGTGGCCAGCGACAGCGGCGGCAATGCGGAGTTGATTCGCTCGGGAATCGACGGCGAGGTGTTCAAAGCGGGCGATGTAGACGGACTGTGCGCGAAGCTGATTGAACTGACTCAATCGCCGGAGAAGGCGACGACGATGGGCCGGGCGGCGCACGAAACGGCGAAGAATCGGTTCAGTCCAGGCGTCCATGTGGATTCGTTGATGACGATTTTTGAATCGGTGAAATAGAACATTTGAAAGAGGAACTGAATTCACGGTTGAAAGCCTACGATCCCGAAAACAGTGCGCCTGCCTCGAGCACAGCTCGATTCAGTCCGGTGCGCAATCCGGTGTTGACGGTCGCGCTCGGGGTGCTCGCTGCTGCGATTGCGGGCGCGGCGGCGGCAACGCAATCACCGGGGATCGTCGGCCTAGTTGGAGTGTTCATCGGTGCGGCGACCGGTATTTTCCTGCTTCGCCACCGATCGATTCTGCTCTGGCTTCTGGTGCTCACAACGCCATTCAATGAGCAACTTGCACTGAAGGTGGGTGGATTAAATTTTAGACCCTACACGCTACTTTCGGTGTTGGGCGTTGTGTGGATCGTCTGGCTGTTTTTCACGCGCGAGAAGTCGCGCATCAAAGAAATCGCTTGGTATTACAAAGGAACGATTTTCCTCGTCGTTCTCCTGATTATTTCAAAACTGGCGACGGTGTACACGCTCACGGTTTTTCCGCCGTACATGACGCCGATTTTCTGTGTGAAGACAATTCTTTTTATCGGGCTGCAATTCGCCGCGTGCTTCGTCGTCGCCAGTTTTATTGAATCGCCGGAGCGATTGCAGCAGGTGATTCGGGTTTGGATTCACATCATGAATTTGGTTTTTTTCGTCGCGTTCGTGCAATTGGTTTTGGCGAACACGATGGGGATGGAGCGGTTGGTATGGCATCGTGAAATCATCGCGATCGGGCGGCCGTATTCGTTGTTTCGCGAGCCGGATGTGCTGGGATGCTTTTATGCCAGCTCGATTGCGATGCTGGTTCCGCTGGTCGTCGCCAACGTGAAATTCGTCTCGCGCGCATACCTGATCGTGACGCTGCTCGCGCAGTCGTTTTTTCTGATGTTGATCGTCGTACGGGCTGCGTGGATCGCGACCGTGGTTTGCATGATGTTGTACACCGTGCTGATGATTTCGACGCACCGGTTCAGGAATCTGATGCCCTATTTGAATGTCGTCATCGCCGCAGCGATGTTGGGAGTCGTTGGAGTGGCAACGGCCGCGCCATCAGTTGCACAGAAGATCGTTGAACGGTTTGTCAGCGTGTCGAATCCCAAGGCGGAATCGGGCAGCGCGTATCGAATCATGGAAATGAAGAACCAATTCGACTTGGCGGTTCATCCGCGCACAAACACCGGGGGGCCGATGACGGTAATTATGGGATACGGCGATTTTGCGTGGAGCTATTGGGCACCCGTTGTCATTCCCGAAGAGGATTTTGATCAAAATGCGAAGAAACTGGCGAAGGGTACGGTCATGATTGATCCGGGCTTCAGCTTTTTTCTTGCGGTGCAATTCGACAACGGACTGGTCGGACTCACACTTTATTGTGCGTTTCTGTTGGCATTGACGACTCATTTTTTGCGGACACTTCGACGCACACGCGATGCGACTCGTCAGGCGCTTTTGATTGCGACATTTCTGCCTGTCGTCGCGGTCTTCGTCTGCTATCAATTCAGTTACGATCCCTTGTACTTGATCGTGTGGATCATGCTTGGCATTCATCTCGCGACGGCCTATTATGTCAATCGATTTGAATCGGGGATCGATGAAATTGGCAATCCGGAACCGGTTTAAAATTTATTTAGGGCCTGTAAAATAATAAACTGAAGAAGTCCGCCGCGTATTTCGGCCTGGGTCGAGGCGGACGCTAAGGAAGATATACGAGTGTATCTCTGACTGAGCGTTCAACGAAGAGCCAGGCCGAAAGACGCAAGCAATTCTTCAGTTTATTGTTTTACAGGCCCTTAGAAGAACGCGTCTGAAATTCAGTCATACTTTTATTTTGGCGATTAAAAAGTCGATTATGGCAAAACGGATCGCGCTTGACGCCACTCCCCTTTT
>JANXLS010000391.1 GCA_025355035.1 Planctomycetota bacterium
TCAAAGCACTCGGACTGCCCTCGGGGACCACGGTGCTCGACCTGGCCTGCGGGACCGGTGACTTCCTCAAATTGCTGCGGGATGACGGCTACCGGGCCGTCGGGATTGACCTGTCGTGGGGAATGCTGGAGGCCAACCACACCGACATTTTCTGGCAGGAAAACTATCTTGAGAAAACATACGCGACCGCGCCTGAAGTAACTGCCGCGATGAAATACGCCGCGAATGGCGGAGCGGACCTAATCCTGTACTCGGGTCACGGCAATGCCGCGCGCTTGGGGGCAGACGCACCGCGCATTCTGGATCAAACCAGCGTTCAAGAATGGACAGGCAATACCATTTTCATACAGGCGACTTGCACTGCGAATTGGATGGCGAAGAACGAGTCCGATTACAGGAGCATCGCGATCCAGGCACTCACGCAGTCACAAGGTGGCATCTCGGCCAGCATCGGTACTTCAACCTACATGAACCCGGATGCGGCAGTCGCGTTCATGAACCAACTTTTAAGAAACGTGAACGGGACAGGCACTCGATGGGGCACGGCGCTATTAAAGACGCAACAATGGGCGGGAACTCAAACAGGAAACGCATTCTACAAAGACCTGATGACAACCGAACAGCTTTTTGGCGACCCCGCCATGCCTGTTTATGCACCCAAACTTCTGGCTCCGCCGCCGTCCACGGCGGGAACTTTTTGATCCGGCTCGTCGGATCACGTACGCCTGCCCATAGGGATTAACAAAATGCGCTGGACTAAAAACGAAGCAGTAATCTGGGAAGAATACGAAGGCGGCGTATTGCTCGTGGAGCCCAGAAGCGGTTCGCGCTGGGCATTGAGCGCGGCGGCAGCGTTGGCATGGAAGCTGTGCGATGGAACGCGCCCGCTGCGAGATATTGCAGACCAGCTCCAACTTTGCAGCGACAGTGTTGAGCGATTCTGCCATCAATTCGAGCAAGTTGGGTTGCTGCTGAGAACCGCCGGTCCGAGACCTGCGCTTTCAACCAGTCATTGCTCGTTTCGTTTTGGCGAGAGAATGGTCGTCCGGGCAATGGGAGCCGGGGCGGGGGCCCGCCGCCGGCCGTCTCCGCGCGGCAACAGCGGTCCGGGTTGAGGACCTGCCTTCAACCGAGCACCTCAATGCAGTGCTCAAACAATGTGGACAATCAGGATCTTGTGGACATGCTCAATTTCAATGACGGTCGCCGCCGCTTTCTCATTACCACAGGTCTGTCTCTGGGCGCGTGCATTGCTCACAATCGCGCCTGGGCTGCCGAATTGCCGTTTGAAAGCCCGCTCGCTGCGCTCAAGCTGGAATGGACGAATCAACTCAAATGGGTAAATGTCGTCGACGTCACGCACCTGCCTGGCGAAGGCATCGAGGAAAAATTGACCGCCGCGCAATCCCTTCTTTCTGTGAAGGGAGGAGGCGTGGCCTATTTCCCCGCCGGCACGTATTCGTTCAAAGACTCGATCAAACTTCTCGATGGCATCGTGTTGCGTGGCGTTGATCCGTCGCCGGTGAAATCAGCGCAGAATGACAACTATGGGCTGCTGACTAAATTCGAATTCCCGAAATACGAGTTCGCTCCCGAAGGCGATGGCACTCCAATCCTCAAAGCGTTCAAAGGCATTTACCTTGCGGATCCGGCAGGCGCGTCCAACGTCGGCGTCGTCAACATCGACATCAATCGCGGGCATATTCATTTGAACGACGATGGGACTGAAGCGCACAAAGCAGGACGCAACCGCATTGTGTTCGGTTGTGTGCTGCGTAACGCCGCGGGGGCGGACGCGTCGATTCCGAATTTGAAGCTGAATCAAAAAGGCTGGCAGCGCTTCACCGCGCGGCATCACGCCGCCATTGACGTATGTGCGGACGCCAATCTGCTCATTGCAAACAACCGTCTGCCGAAATCAGGCGACGACAACTTCATGATGAATGGCTATGTGATCCAGGATACCAAGAAAAAGGAAACAACGATCGACGGTATCGTCTTCGATTACGACAACCGGCCCGGGATGTATGTCAATCACTACAACATTGGCGGGCCCGGCGGACAGGGTCCGGACGGAACGCCCGAAACTCACCCGCACGGCTTCCGCAAAGGCATTGTGATCCGTGACAATTACATCTTCAACACCGGGCGCCTGGGTATCGGGTTCTGCGGTGATGGTGTACAGTGTCTGAACAACATGATCCGCATTCCCGACGACATCTGGCGCCCGACCGTGACAGGTACAATCCTTACCACAGGTTCCGCAACGAACGACAATCGTGCGGTCGAAATGCGCGGCTGGCGCTGGCTGGTCGACGGCAACGATTTCCAGGTTCACCGCAACTGGGCGTTCGAAAAGAAACACAAGATCAACGACGGCGAAGGCCTAATGCACGAAGATCACGCCAACAGTACCATCAAAGACAGCATCCTGACCAACAACCGCGGCAATACGTATTTGTCGCTCTACAAAACCGCCGGAATTGATGGCCTGCATATTGAGGGCAACGACATCCGGCTCGGAGACGGGCGTCAAGTCAGCGCCAACAGCATCGCCATTTTCGTCAGCGCCGACCGCACCAAAGAACGCTTTCCAATCAAAGGCGTGAGCATCATCAAAAACACTGTCGCCGTCGGTGGGATTCTGATCTCCGGCGATCCGTCTGAGAAGAACGAGGTTAAAGGCAACAAGAACGCCGGCGTTGGCACGGTGCCGCTCATCTTGAAAGCCGACGCGGGCGTGGCGGATAACACCGGATTTGAAATCAAAAAGTGAACGCGCAACTCAACACAATTCAAGAAATACGACGCAAAAAGGCGATTTGGTTGTACGCGCTGATAACTTCTTGCGCTCTGATATCGGCGGGTGGGGGGACACGGACGTCCTTCGCGATGAAGTTCGTACCAAGGGCTGGATTGTTTACTCGGCCCTTTCGGAGGAAGGCGACTGGGATTTGTTTGCCTGCCGTCCTGATGGTTCCGGCGTGCATAACCTCACACAATCGCCGGATACCAACGAATTTTACGGGCTTCTTTCGCGCGACGGCAAGCGATTGCTTTATCGACGCACAGCGCGCGGCGAAACGGTCTCGGGGAACAACCACGGCGCGCAGGGGGAACTCGCCGTTTCAAATTTGGATGGGACGGCACCGGTGGTTCTGGGCGGAGATGGCGAGTTTCCGTGGGCAAGCCGGAGTCCCAATGGGAAACAGATTGCTTGCCTTACTCCAAAAACGGAAAGTCCGGCAAAGCTCAGGTCGTAAGCGCCGGCAAAAATGCGTTCACGATCATGACGCTGCAAAAGGGAAACGCGCAGGAAGCCAAAGCCGACGGCGACAACCTCGTTGTCAGCGGGTAAACAGTGATCTACGACGGCAAAACACTATCATTCGCAAAGTAACCATCGGGAGCAACATGAATCGAATCGGGTTTGGAATCCTGCTGGGCGCATTCGTCCTTGGCTCGGTGCTCGGCGGCGAGTCAGCGCCTGATGCGCCGAAGTTCTGGAAGGACATCCCAGAGCAGGCGGACGTATTGGCAGCCACCTTTATTGGCGGAAAAGGCCACGAGTGGCTTGTCTCCGGCGGCTTTCAGCCCGACGGGACTGTCGTTGTGGTCGGAAACGTGATCGGTCCGGACTTCGATCTGGGCAAGGCAGCCGCGATTCTTGGAACCGATCTGCCTGCGCCTGGCGAAGCAAAGCGTATCCCGAAAATGACGGGCGGGAAGGACTCGAAACAGGAAACCGACAAGAAGACCGGCGAGCCGCTCTGGGAAAAGCCCTCGTGGAAGCACGATGGCGCGACAGGTTTCGTTGTGCGCCTCAGCAGCGACATGAAGCAGTTGGCAAGCGTCGCGCGAATGCCGTGGACCTGCGGTTCCATCACATCCGCGGCGGTTGGCAAAGACGGCGCGATTTACATCGCCGGTCGCGCGACGGAGCGCATTGCAAGTCTCAGCGGCAACACTGAAGAATTGAAGGCGATAGCGGATGACTCGAAGAAGTCCGGCGGCTGCGATCACACATTCATTGCGAAACTCTCGCCGGATGGAACGAAGACCGAATGGGTACGCCACGCGCGCGGGTTTTCAGACGCGCCGCGCGTCACGATCGCTGCGAATGGACGTGTCCTGTTCGCTGCTCAAAACCTCTCGGCTTTCGACGCCAGCGGGAAACTCATTGAGACGGTCGTCGTTCCAGGCGGCATGAATGAAAAAACGTCAGTTAGTCCCATCGATGGCAGCATCGTAAAGGGGGGCGAGCACCATTGGCCAACTGGCCGCGAACCGTGGCGCTGTCCGACGCTCAACGTCCACAATCCTGACGGTTCATTGAAATATCAATTCTATGATTGGGGCGGGCCGTATGTGGGCCTCGACAATTGCCGTCAGGTTTCCGACTCCGCCGTGCGCGTGGTGACG
>JANXLS010000484.1 GCA_025355035.1 Planctomycetota bacterium
CTCAAACAGATGGAAGAGCCGTTTGAAACGGGACAAGTGGGCAGCAGCGCGATGGCCTACAAACGCAACCCCATGCGCGCCGAACGCATGACCGGCATGGCTCGACACGTGATCACCCTCACGCTCGACCCCGCGCTTACCGCCGCCGAACAGTGGTTCGAACGCACACTCGACGATTCGTCCAATAAACGCCTCGCGATTCCCGAAGCGTTCCTGACGCTCGACATCGTCCTCGAAACCTGGCTTAACGTCGCGCAAAACCTTGTCGTCTATCCCGCCGTCATCGCCGCACAATTGGCTGCGGAAATGCCATTTATGATGTCCGAAAACATTATGATGGAAGCCGTCAAACTCGGTGGCGACCGCCAGGAACTCCACGAACAAATCCGCGTCCACAGCCAGGCCGCAGCCGCCCAAGTAAAACAATTCGGCAAACCCAACGACTTGCTCGAACGCATCACGACAGATTCGCAGTTCGTAAACGTCCGCAGCAAAATCTCCGAAATCGCAGACCCCGCGCGCTACGTTGGAATGTCCGTCGAACAGACCGACCGTTTTCTTGCCGAAGAAGTCAAACCGATCCTTGCCGCACGAAAAGACATGTTGGGATTGACCGGCAACGTCAGCGTTTAATATCGGCTCGGCATTCCACAATCTCATTTCTGAAACGAAACCGCCCGGGTCCTTGCCCGGGCGGTTTTGCATCGCGTAATCTCTGCGCGCATAAAAAACCGGGCGACCTTTTCGGGTCGCCCGGCTCAATGAAAGACGGTTTACAACTTTTCAGTCAATTAGAACGCGACCTGGAAGTTGATCACGAAGCTGTTGTTCTGCGTGTCGTGGAAGAAGCGACCCGTGTTCGTCTTTTCCGTCGGAAGATCCACATAGTTGTAGTTCATCTGGATCTTCGTGTTGCCGCTGAAGTAGTAGTTCAAGCCAGCGGTTGCGACGTGCGTGGACAACGTGTTCGTCTTCGTGGCTTCGGCCTGGTTAGAGACCTGAATGTTCTGGAACTGTTCGTAACGACCGGCCAGTTCGAACGACTTCAACCAGCAGGGCATGCATTCAACCCAACCGGCTTCACCGAAGCGGTAGCCCGCGGCGACATATCCACCCTGGCTCGTGAAAGGGCGCATTGAGGTCTGCGTCAAACCAGCTGCAGCACCCGCACCCAAGTTACCGTTACCGAAGGCGATGATCGAACCTTCAGCGCGGTCACGAATGCAACCATATTCACCCTTGACCCACAGGCCCTTGGCGAACCAGTTGCCGAACTTGTAGCTGGCCCAAACGTTGGCCTTGTAGGCGTAAACCTGAGGCTGGATCGGCGTCGTGGCCGTGACAGCCGCGTAACCGCTCACGTCGATGTTCTGAGCGCCATGGCGACCACCGATGAAGGAGGCACCCATTTCGAGCTTGCCAGCGCAGTCGTCCCACAGCGGGCGGACGAGAATGCGACCGTTGATGTCCTTGGACTGGTTGTTGTCTGAGCGGTTCTGCTGATTGCCGGGATTGTAGAAGTTGCCCGAACCATCAAACACGCCGGCCCAATACTGCAAGCGACCGTCGCGGTCGTTACAATCCTTGCCCCACCATGAACCGTGAATCGACGCGCCCATGTCGCGATTGTCACCGCACTGACCCAGGATCGAACGTTCTGCGAAATCCAATTCAGCACTGGAGCGAATGCCTTCTTCGCCGACCCACGGCTTGAACTGACCGATCTGAATGTCATGGTAAGGAATGGCACCGTGATAATTAATGTACGCGTCCTGCAACAGGCGCGGCGGGCCGCCTGCAACGTTGCCAATTTGACCGGCAACCGCGGCGCTGGTGGCAAGTCCACCATCGGCCGTACCGGTTTTCTTGAAGAGACCCTGGTTGCTCGGGAACGACGGGAAACCGCCGACTTCGCGAGCCGGATCGAACATCAACACCGACGTGATGCATTCGCTGAAGTCCATCGTGAATTTCAGTTCAGTGCGGCGAATGCGGAAGCTGTTGATGTCATTCGCGAGATTGTTGTCTTGAATGCCGTTGCCGTTGGTGTCGCTGAAGAAACCGCGATTGTCGCGCTGAATGTTGTAGTACCAAATCTGCGTCAGCAAACCAACCGTCAACTTGCCGGTCTTGGTCGTGACGTTCGCGTTCGGACCGTACTTGCTGTCCATCGCCGTATCAACCATGGAGGTGGTCGCCGGTTCGGCACCCTTGGCCTGCATGTCATTGACTTGCTGCTTCAACCGATCCATCTCGCCGAGCTTGGCTTTGATGGCTTCCCACTCTGACGCAGGAACGACGACATCCGCTGCACCGGCCACATAGCCGAGACACAACAGAGCGACGAGCACTGCTTTCATCCAATTCTGCATACTAACTCCTCCTAAAAAGTTTTGAATTCAAACTACTACTCGAAGTCCGCACGCACGGGCTCCTGCCGTAGAATAACTTCATACTGCTCTTTATCGTTTTTCAGTAACTTCAACAATTTACTCGCCAATTCAATTTATTCAAGCACTGTTCCAATGAAGATTCTGTTAAGAACCGTCAAAATGTGAAATTGCAATATAACAAATCTTGTACGTAATTCATAAGCCCTGCATAAATAGTACTTTATAAATTCTCTAGACGATTAAAACCGAACGTTTTGCTCAAATTTCTGAAAACAACCACCCGGAAAAAGTATAAAAAAAACGAAATAAAGTTGAAGGTAATCTCCTTCTGAACAATCACATGATCTTATTTCGGAACTTTTCGATCATTCCGTTGCACGTTTATGAACGGATTCCCCCGCTCAGTTTAAGACTCGGACCGCCTCACCGCATCAATCACCCGTGTCTGCTGTTCCGTCGTTAATCCCACCGAACACGGCAAACTGATCGCCGTACGATACAGTCTCTCCGCGACTTCGCATTCATGCGCTTGCAACTTCTGATGCGCGGGACTCATGTGACACGGTTGCCACAACGGTCGAGCCTGAATCTTTGCTTTCCCCAACCGCTCCAATAAAGCCCGGCTCCCCTCTCCATACCTTGACTCATCCACCGACATCGTGTACATCCACGAAATACCCTCAGCCCACTCCGCCTGCCGCATCGGCTGCAATCCATCAATACGTGCGAATCGTTCGTCATACGCCGCTGCAATTCTTCTCTTCGCAGCGATGTACTCGTCGAGCACCTCCATCTGCGCGCAACCCATCGCCGCTTGGATGTTCGTCAATCGATAATTGAACCCGATTTCGTTGTGTACATACTCAATCGGATCATCTTTCGCCTGCGTCGTCAGATACTTCAACCGCGCCGCCCACTTCGCGTTATTCGTCACGATCATTCCGCCACCGCCGGTCGTGATGATCTTGTTACCATTGAAGCTAAAGCATCCCATATCGCCGATCGCCCCGGTGCGTCTACCCTTATAGCGCGCACCCAGACACTCCGTCGCATCCTCAATCACCACCAAATTGAATTTCCGCGCCAACTCCAGGATGGGATCGAGATCCACCGGATGCCCCAGCACATGCACCGGAACAAGCGCCTTGACGCGTCGCCCGGACACCCGATTGCGCAATTCTCCATTCACAACGTGACACTCGCCCTCCAAAAATTTCTTCACTTTCTG
>JANXLS010000505.1 GCA_025355035.1 Planctomycetota bacterium
CGATTGCGGAAATTAGATCCGTTGAATCGACTCACATGATTGATTTAAATAGATGGGCCAAACGGGAGGGTTAACAATGCGGACTCGAGGCTTTTCGCTGTTGGAAATCATGATTGTTCTGACCATCGTTGCGGGCTTGACGGCGCTGGCCATTCCCAATTTGATTCGCGCCAAAATGGCTGCGAACGAAGTGGCTTCGATCGCCATTCTCAAAACATTTGCGACCTCAGAGGAGTTGTATAAGCGCACCGATTGGGATGGGAATGGGTATTTGGAGTACGCTCAAAATATTGGAATGTACGGTGGCAATGGAAATCTTGAAAGCCTGTATTTCAACAACAAGAACAACGCGTCAACCGGATTGATTGACGTTGCGTTGGTCAACGCTGAAATTCCGGCTTCCGGCGTGACCACTGGTGTGACGCCGCGCGATGGATACATGTTCTTTGTTCAACTCGGTACGACGTTCCCGACGGTCACATCGTACGTTAACGCGCGCGGTTGCATGACGCAGGGCTACTCTATTTGTGGGCTCCCGAATCAGTACTCGCTGAGCGGACAGAACACATTTCAATTGAATTCGAATGGTGTGATCTTCGCAAAGGATCAAGGCGCCAGTACGCTTATCCCGGCTTACAACACCAATCCGGTGAACGGCTGGGTGACGACGCAATAGTTGAGCAATTTCCGGACGGAATTTCAATCGTCTGGAACTCGTGAATGCAAGGGCGTTGGGACGGGTTAGATCCCGCTCCGCTCAATGGGGTCCGAGGCACTTCGAAACATGACCGCGAGCGAATCCACGTTGCTGGTTCGACCGGAGCACCTCAACCACCACGGCTACCTTTTTGGTGGGCGTCTGCTGGAATGGTTGGATGAACAAGCTTACATTGCAGCGATGTCGTTGCTGAAACCGGCGGCCAATTTGGTCACGATCGCAATCGATCGTGTTGAGTTCAAACAATCGGCGAAGCAAGGATCGATGCTGCGATTCCGCTCTCAACCGGTCCATGCCGGACGCACCTCACTTACAGTTTTCACGCAAGTATTAGCGCTCGAATTTCCGCACGAACGCGGACTCTTCAGCGCGTACGTGACGTTCGTGAATCTTGGCAAAAACGAACGCCCACGGGCCATTTCACCATTGATGTTGAAACCGATAAAGTTCGAGACATTGGAGTCTGACGAAGCGCGAAAACATTGGAAAAACGTCGAGCGTGCCCGGGTTGAACGCAACCAGAAGTAGGCATCTTCCCCATCCCGTTCAACATGCTCCAACGGTTCCACTTGATTGTGTTCGGATTTTTCTTACCATTCTGAATATGAACAGTACACTCAAAACAGTCCTTACAGTCGTCTTTCTGATTGCGGCTTATCTATTCACGCACAGAGGCGTTGGCGCGCCGTCCGGAAATGGTCCGTCGGCGCCGTCGATTAATGTTTCGCCGTCCAATCCCAACATCGCGATTCCGGAAGAGCCAAGGGCGTCCGAGCAACCCACTCCGCCCGCTGATCCTGCGGTGCCACGCCATACCGACGCTGGTCAGCCCTCGCCCAAACCGCATGATTCTACGACCCCCTCGCCCAAGCGCGACTTGGATCAAGATGAGCGCGATCACGGACACACACTGGCGCGACACGTTGGGCGGACGGACCAGCAACTCATCGATCGCATGAAGGCCGAGAGCATCAGTAGCGCCTCGACGTACACGGACAAGGAATCCGCCGAACGCACCTGCGCTCTGGCGTTGATTCAACACAAAGCGAAGATCGACGCATGGATCGCTGAAGGTGCGAATCGCGACAAACTCGCGTTTGACTACCGGGGCGATGGCCGAACGCAAATCGGTCGCAGCATTCATCGCGGTTCGACGCAATCCGTGCCGTGCTACGACGCCAAAGTCGTCCTGATTCCTCGTGGCAATTCGTTCACCGTACTCACTACATATCCGGAAGGCCGATGAAGACTCCCTTCGTATTCAGCAATCACCAGCGCATCTACGATTTTTTCGGCGCGTA
>JANXLS010000519.1 GCA_025355035.1 Planctomycetota bacterium
CGGGATCGTTTGGCTGCGGAGCGGACATTACTTCTGCGATGCCAGGGCGACTTTTTGTCGGACTTTGATCCACGCCTGCTGGGTTTCGAAAGCGGCCATCTCGTCGGCTTTCAGATGCGGCTGAGAGCTCAACTTTTGCAATTCCGCGTTCAACTCGTCGGGCTTGATTTCCTCGGCTGAAACGGATTCAGGCGTGAGCACAGTGACTTTGTTTTGATTGACCTGGAGGAAGCCGCCCCGAATGGCCAGGTGACGCACTTTTCCGTCGAGCCCATTGACGCGCAGCTCGCCCGTGCCCAGCAGCGACAGCATGGCTGCGTGCCCCGGCAACACGCCGATTTCGCCATCAAACGCCGGAGCGATGACGCCTTGAGCATCCGCAGTCAACACCGCTCGTGCGGGCGTGATAACGGTCAGATGCAGATGTTTTGCGGTTGCCGCTTCAGTTGCCATGGCTCAGGCCTTTCTCGATCTGGTTCGAATTTATACAACGTTCGGTATGATACGAAACGCGGTGCGAATTACAAGAGCGTAACACCGCTTCGAAGGGCCTAAATTTCGTCCAACAGAGCATCCTGCGCGGCTTCGTCGTCTTCCTTCTTTATCGCGGCCGCGTAGCGTTTGTCGTAGCGCTGGCGGGCGTCGGCGAGGAAGCGGAAGACGCGTTCGCGGGCGGCTTCGGCACCGGGGGTTCCCGGGCGGGAAAGTTGATCGATCTCCTGCGCCAGCGTGATCAACTCCTGGCCGAGGTCCTTCAGCGCTTTGCCGACTTCGACCGCGTTTTGGTCGATGATGTCCGTCCACATCGTCGGATCGCTGCCGGCGAGGCGGGACATGTCGCGCAGTCCGGGGCCGGAAAGGTCCAGCGATTTTTCGGTCTGGATTGTCACCAGCGCCGGCGATAGCAAATGCGGGACGTGGCTGGAGCGCGCGAGCACGGCGTCGTGTTCTTCCGGCGACAATCGCGCGGTCT
This sequence comes from Planctomycetota bacterium, assembly GCA_025355035.1. Taxonomy (GTDB): domain Bacteria; phylum Planctomycetota; class SZUA-567; order H5-PLA8; family H5-PLA8; genus JANXLS01. The sequence goes on from JANXLS010000519.1 coordinate 974, forward strand.
TCAAGCCAAGGCTCTTCCAGAACTCATCGACCTTGCGGTAGCTTTCGTTGTCGGTGTGGGGTGTCGGCGTGATGACGCAATTGGCGCCTTCGAGTTGGATCGTCTCCGACGCTTCGATGCCCTTTTTCTCACTGCCGGTGATCGGATGGCTGCCGACGAAATGCGCCTTCGATTTCTGCTTCAAAATCAACTGCTCGACGTCGCGGACGATGAGCGATTTGGACGAACCGATATCGGTGATGATCGTGCCTTCGCGGCAAGCGGGAAGCACGGCTTGCGCGGCTGCGATGATCGAACGAACCGGTACGCAGAGAATGACCATGTCGGCATCCGCGACGGCCGCTCGCATATCGAGAGTGGCGTCATCGACAGCGCCTTTTGCGATGGCTTTCTCGATGGTCTCGCGGCTGTCCGCCACGCCAATCACCCGCGACGCGCTGCCCCGGCGGCGCGCGGCCATGCCGATTGCGCCACCCATCAAACCCAGTCCCACGATACACACCCGATAAAAAATCACTTTTCCGCTCCTGCTCCTAGCGCACTTCTGTCAAAAACGTGTGTCTGAGAAAGCATTTTTAGTCGCGCTGCGAATGAAGTCAAGCGAGAGAGCAACGCCGCAGACGATACCGTTGACCCACGAACATGAATTGTTTTGATTTATCACAGCATTAATTGATTCGACCGCGCGGTTAGCGTGTCATTACTTCGCCATTTTCTTCAGCCGCTCAATCGAGTTGATCACCGCGCGGCCCTGATGGTACGGGTCTTTCCACTGATCGCTTTTGACCTGATTTGGTTTGGGTTTTCCGTCGGGTTCGAGATACGAAATCCAGCCGTTGTGTTTGGCATCGACTTGATACTTTTGGATGAACTCCCACTCCTTTATAAATGCGTTCCAATATTTTGGATTTTTTGAGCCGTAATGTTCGTGCATCAGCAGCAAAGCGTTCAAACCTTCGGCCTGCACCCACCACACTTTGTCGTTCTCAAAGACTTTTCGAAAGGTGGTGCCTTCATCGTAGAAGCCGCCGCGTTGCTCGTCCCAGCCAAAGGCCAGCGCGTGATCGACAATGTGCCGCGCCAGTTCCCAGGTGTCGGCATCAACGGCTTCTTCGCTTGAGAGTGATTCGACGAGCAGATACGCGGTTTCGACATCGTGGCCGAACGAATCGAGATCGGGGACGGGCTTCCAGTCGGCGTTGAAGAATTTGTTCAAACAGCCCGGTTCTACCGCGATGCGATTCTTGACGAGCACAATCATTTTCAAGAGTTGATCCAGTCCCTTCGTTCCGGGCGCAATGTCGTTGTACGCGGTGAAGGCTTCAAGCAGATGGATGTGCGTGTTCATCGATTTCATGCCGTAACGCGTTCCGATGTGATCGGTCTGCGGCTGGAATTGATCGATCGACGGGCGAAGAATCGGCTTGCCTTCTGCATCCAGTGCTTCGAAATAGCCGCCGTGTTTCGTATCGAGCGCGTGCGTGTTGAGCCAATCAAATGTTTTATGCGCCAACTCCAGCGCCTTTGGATTTTTCGTCGCTTTATAATTCACGCTGGCGGCATACAGGCCGAACGAAATGCCATAGACGTGTTTCTCGCCATCGCGATCGTGGGTCGGATGTCCCGTCGCATCGACGCTCCAATACAATCCGCCATTCTTCGCATCCCACATTTTGTCTGCGAGAAAATCCAAGCCGTGATTGGAGTAAGCGATGAACTCCTTCGCTTTCTCCGGATAGCTGAGAGCGACCTGTGCGGCCATCCAAGTCAGGCGCGATTGATAGACGAGCGTTTTGAATCCGTCGCGTTTTTCAGTCCAGTCTTCCGAATAATCCTGAATGAATCCGCCGCGTTCTTTGTCGACGGCGCGGGGAAACCAGGGGTTGACGATGTGCGTGTTGAGATGCGCTTCCATCTCCGTTGCAAGGCGCGCGTAAATGGCTTTCGGAATCGGCGGGGCGTCTTCCGCACACAGAAAGTGAAGCGTCATCGAAACGAAAAGAGCGATCAGGAGTACGGAGCGTCTCATAGTTTTCCTCGTCCCACTGGTGGTCCGACAACGCTGATTTTGACGAAACGAAAAAGGGAGGCGTAACCTCCCTCTTTTACTGCATGAATTGAAACGTACGACGCATGGAGTGTCGTTTAGGGCTTCGGTCGCTTTGTGTTGCGATCCACCCATTTGTTGTTTGTCGGCACGGCCAACACACTCTTCGCATCTTCGCCGCTGAACGGATCGTTGGCTGATCCGCGGTTGATGTCGATGGCCATGTTGTAAAAATTGCGTGTCGCCGTCGTTTGCGACTTGCCCTGCGGCATGCCAGTCGTGTTTATATCCAGATTCTTCGTCACCAGCAATCCCGTTGAGGTCGCCGGATTGATGGTCAATACGTTCAGGAAAGTATTGAACACCGGGTCGGTTGTAGCCAGATAAATACTGCCGTCCTTGGGCTTGATTTTGAACCCGTTTTTACTCGGATCGTTGGGATCGATGACAACCGGCGTCGTTTGAACGAAATTCGTTCCGATGCGCACACTGATGTTGTTGATGTTGTCATAGCCCGGAGTTGATTCGTTCTCGAGCGAATCGATTCCGAAACGCGGAGCAATCAGGAATTTGGCGGTCCAAGCGTCGCCGGGATTTCCCGCGATGTCGGGACCGTCGCTGCCTCGAACGTCATACACCTGGAAGACACCGCCGAGGGGACGGCCCAGTTTGCCGAGCGAGTAGTTCAGGGCGTATTTCGTTCCAATGTGTTTGGTCGTAAATTCGATCGTGTCGCAGGCGACTAGAATGTTGTGGACTAGGATCGCAAAGCCAATGCGCTTGGTGGATAGGTTGGTCAGCCCGGCGGCGTTCAGGCCGGCGGCGACATTGGCGCGCAGCAATTGACCGGTAATCGTTCCGTTCACCGAATCCACAGTACATTTGAGAGCAGTGCCGTCTGGGAAAATAAGCGGTCCGCCCAGTTGGTTCAGGACTTTGCCGGAACTGTTAAAATAGCCCACGTAGGTGTTGCCGCCAAAAATGACTGCAAAGCGACTGTCGATTTTGGTGATCGTTCCGTTCGAACTGATCTGACTGACCAAGTCCGTTGTATTCCGGCCACCCAGATTCATATAAGCCTTGAATTTGACCGTATCGCCGTTGACGATGGCGGTATCGCCTTTGACGGAGACGGCGAGCACTGTGGCATCCGATGCGGTCACCCGTGCGTCTTCAACGTTGAAGGAGTACAATTGATCGTCGACTGAATTGGATCGATCCTTGGCCACGCGTCGGGACGCATCGACGGCGTGAACCCGGAAGGCAACCAAGCCTGTTTTAAGCGGGCGGCCGTACAGTGTGCCATCGTAGGCAAAGGATAAACCTAAGGAGTCTTCCAGCGAGTTGCCTGTGCCGATTTGGATGCCGTTGAGTGTAACGGAGCCCGCAACGATGGTCGTCTTGACGAAACCTTTTCCGCCGATGGTGTCGACTTTGGCTACGTACGATTGACCGAGGACACCGTTGTTCAAATGGTCGTGCGAAAAGCGGAACACTTGTGAGCCGGTGGGAAACATGGCCAAGTGGAACAGGCGTTGGCCTGTGGGTGAAATCGAATTGTTGATGTCATTTTCTTTGGAGCCGCTTACGAACACGGTGAATGTAATCGTGGACGGTGCACCTGAAGAAGAAATCAACCCGGTGATGATGCCGGAGGGATCGACGGTGAGTGTGGACGGAGCAGCGGGCAGACCAGCGCCGCTAAAAACATACGGACGAATACCGCCTGTTGCAGTAACATACCGCGTGAACGCACTACCGAACAGTGCGTCGCCTAAATCGGCGTCGGCGGAGTTGCTTGTATATGCTGGTGCAAGCAATCGAATGGTGCCAGATCCCAGGGCGCGACTGCCCAAGACTGGATTCAAGTTTGCGACACTCGGACTGGCTTGCGAGACAATTGCATAACTGAATCCGACGACCGCTGCGAAGACGGCCATCGTCACAGTTCTGACACTAAAACGCATCTGGAGTTTCAACGGAACTCTCCTTATCGAGCTCGATACGAACGTTACACGGGAATAGGTGATTTTAACGAGCCATACGTTTACACGATACTCGATTTTCCCGCAAGAATTAAAACGAGAATTCCTCGACAACGGGTGCGTCGTCGCACTGTAATTGAGTGTCTCATCCCAATTGTACTCAACTCGGATGGGTGCGTCAGCGCCGGCACTCCCTTCAATTTTAGAGACAGGGGAGGAACTTCTTGTTCGCTGTGCTCACCCGCCCAAAAGTTGAGAACAATTTGGGACGGGCCATCCAAGTTGAAGTACTCATCAAAGCCGTGCTGGGAAGCAATGAGCGTGATGATGGAATGTGTTTTCTTTTACTGAAATGGGGTAAAGGAGCGGATAACATAGTTCATGAAAAAGCCCCGGCGATGTCGCCGGGGCCATTTACTAATATGTCATCATCACTTCAGACTACTTGCTGCTGTATCTCGTCTTTGACGGGAAAATCGCCAGCGAACTGTCGCCGCTGAATACCGGAGTCGTGCCGGCATTGAACGTCAAGGTGTTGGCGAAGAACAACGGGGCAGAGACCGGAACGCCAGCCGTCGGCAATCC
>JANXLS010000543.1 GCA_025355035.1 Planctomycetota bacterium
GAACAGGCTGCCAAGGTCGGGTATCAGGCCGGGCTGCAGTATTCGTATGCGATGACGGCGCTGATTGAAGCGGAGATGCTGGGCGGAGCGGCACCGAACGCGGATCCGGACACGATGAAAAAGATGTGGGCTGAAAAAGGCGGCGACAAGGGCAAGGCGGTTAACGCGGTGACGGATACGGTTGGGGATCCGGGCGAATTCAAGGCGCCTGATTTCACTGCTGCGGCGGGGAAGCTTGCGGGTATGTTCGCGGGTGGCACGTCGATGCCGTTGCCGGCTGGTGGGCCGACGAAGTAATTTTTAGCGGGTAAAACGCGTGGGGCGGGTTTTGCGACCGCCCTGCTTTTTTTGAATGGAAACGGTTGGGCGGGTTAGTTACCCGCCCAGCTTTATTATTGAAAAGGATACGGAGTTTTCTGTGAGTGACGCGATGATCAAACGCAATGTACCCCTTTGTATTCCTGATATGGATGAGCAGGAGTTGGCGGCTATTGGGGCGGTTTTGAAATCCGGATGGCTGGCGCATGGGCCGATGAACCATGAATTCGAGCATCTTTTTGCGGAGTTTTTGGGAGTGCCGCATGCGGTGAGTTTGAATTCGTGTGCTTCGGCTTTGTTTCTGGCGGTTCATGCCAACGGGATCACGGGCGAGGTGATTGTGCCGAGCTTCACGTTTGTGGCGAGCGCGAACGCGATTGTCACGGGCGGGGCGAGGTGCGTTTTTGCGGATATTAATTACGAGGACTGTTGTGTCGATGCGGCGCATGTCGAAGCGTTGATCACGCCGCGGACGGAAGCGATCATGCCGGTGCATTATGCGGGGCAGGCGGCGGATATGGAACGGTTGAGCGCGATTGCGACGAGGCATGGGTTGAAGCTGATCGAGGATTCGGCGGAAGCGATTGGGGCGACGCAGAACGGGAAGCAGACGGGGAGTTGGGGGGATGGGGCGTGGTCGTTTTATCCGACGAAGAATCTGGCGACGGGTGAAGGCGGGATGTTGACGACGGCGGATGGGGCGCTGGCGGAAAAGGCGCGGGCGATAGCGGGGCATGGTGTGGCGTCTTCGACGTGGGCTCGGGAGAAGAAGGAGAAGCCGTGGTTTCGCGCGGCGACGTACGCGGGGTTCAATTTCCGCATGAGCAATATTTTGGCGGCGCTGGGTGTGGTGCAGATGAAGAAGTTGAATCGGATGAATGAGGCTCGGCGCGTCCATGCGGCGCAGTACAACGCAATGCTGGATCAGGCGCTCTTTGATTTGCCGGTTGAAATGCCGGGGCGGAAGCATGTGTATCAGATGTATACGATCAAGTTGAAGGGCGTGGATCGGACGAAATTTTTGGCCGAGTTGCGGGGTCAGGGGATTGGGGCGACGGTGCATTTCGATCCGCCGGTGCATACGCAGCCGTTTTATGCGGAGTTGTGCGGGTCGGCGAATTTGGATTTACCGGTGACGAATACAATTGCTGCGACGATAGCGACGTTGCCGATGTATCCGACGATGACGGCGGGTGACGTGGCGTTTGTGGCGAACGCGGCGAATGCCGCGGGGGCGAAGCATCGGGTGTAAACTGCTTTTTTTCTCTCGCAAAGGCGCGAAGGCTCAAAGAACGGCGAAGAAAAGAAGGGGAAAAGCGGTAAGGGGGAGTACTAATTCCAGGGACTCTTTACTCGATTCAGTTTTGCGTTGATTCTCTTGTCTTTGCGAGAGATTTTTTTGAGGAGTGTTACATGTCATCGAAATCGTTTTCAAAGCCGCGGATGAATCGGTTGTTTGCTTCGAGCGGGAAGTGTTTTGATGTGGCGATTGATCATGGGTTCTTCAATGAAGTGTCGTTTTTGAACGGCATTGAGAGCATGGAGAAGGCGATAGCGACGGTGGTTTCGGCGGCTCCGGATGCGATTCAATTGACGGTGGGGCAGGCGGAGATTTTGCAGCGGATTGCGGGGAAGCAAAAGCCGTCGCTGGTGCTGCGGACGGATGTGGCGAATGTGTATGGGGCGGTGTTGCCGCGATTTTTGTTCAGCAAGATCGTGGACGATGCGGTGGAGCAGGCGCTGCGGTTGGATGCGGCGTGCGTGGTGGTGAATCTGTTGATGCTGCCCAATCAGCCGGAGTTGCATCACGCGTGCATCGAGAATATCTGCAAACTCAAGCCTGTGTGCGATCGCTATGGCATGCCGTTGATGATCGAGCCGTTGGTGATGCAGTCGAACGAGAAGAAGGGCGGGTACATGGTGGATGGCGACTTGAACAAGATTCTGCCGCTGGTGCGCCAGGCTCGTGAGTTGGGTGCGGATATCATCAAGGCCGATCCGTGCGACGATGCGAGCGAATACCACAAGGTTATCGAAGCGGCGGGAGTGCCGGTGTTGCCGCGCGGAGGGGGGCGGGCGCCGGATCGGGAGATTTTTGAGCGGACGATTGAATTGATGAAGCAGGGGTCGAGCGGAATTGTGTACGGGCGGAACGTGATTCAGCATCCGAATCCGAAGGGGATGACGGAGGCGTTTATGGCGATAGTTCATAAGGGCGCGGGGGTGGAGGAGGCGCTGGGGATTGTGGGGCAAAACTCGCCGGCGCCGAAATCGAACAGGGAAATTAAATGAAAATCATTCGTTTTGGAATCATCGGCTGCGGGTTGATGGGGCGGGAGTTTGCTTCGGCGGCGGCTCGGTGGTGTCATCTGTTGGACATGGATGTGCGGCCTGAGATTGTGGCGATTTGCGACAAGAACGCGGATCTTTTTGGGTGGTACAAGAAGAATTTTCCGTCGATTCAATGCTATACGGGCGAGCATCAGGAACTGCTGGCGCGGGCGGATGTGGATGCTGTGTATTGCGCGGTGCCGCACAATCTGCATGCGGAGATTTACGAGGACATTATTCGCGCTGGGAAGCATTTGTTGGGCGAAAAGCCGTTTGGGATTGACAAGGCGGCGAACGAGCGGATTTTGGATGCGATTGCGAAACATCCAAATGTGTTTGTGCGGTGTTCGTCGGAATTTCCGTATTATCCGGCGGTGCAGCGGATTGTTGCGGCGGCTCGGGCGAAGAAGTTCGGGACGATTCTGGAGGTGGAATCGGGGTTTCATCATTCGTCGGATTTGGATCCGAACAAGGCGATCAATTGGAAGCGCATGATTCGCTTCAATGGCGAATATGGGTGCATGGGCGATTTGGGGATGCATACGCTGCATGTGCCGTTGCGGTTGGGTTGGGTGCCTCAGGATGTGCGGGCGATGCTGGTGAAAGTCGTAAAAGAGAGGCCGGGCAAAGATGGGAAGATGGAGCCTTGCGAGACGTGGGACAATGCGATTTTGCAGTGCCGCGCGAAGGATACGCTGGGCGCCGGGGACGGAAGTTCGTTTCCGCTGACGATCACGACGAAGCGGATTTCGCCGGGGGATACGGACAACTGGTTTTTGAAGGTGAAGGGGACGCGGCTGTCGATGGAATTTTCGACGAAGGAGCCGAAGACGATGCGCTGGATGGAGTACACGCCGGGGGGAGAGCAGGCGTGGAAGAGCGAGGAAGTGGGGTATGTCGCGCCGTTTAAGACGATCACGGGGCATATCTTTGAGTTTGGATTCACGGACGCGATTTTGCAGATGTGGGCGGCGTTTTGTGTGGAGCTGAGCGGCGGGGCGACGGGGCTGGCGTTTGGGTGTGTGACGCCGGAGGAGACGCGGGTGAGTCATCGGCTGTTCACGGCGGCGTTGGAGTCGCAGCGGGGGAATACGGTGGTGACGCTGAGATAATTATCACTCGCAAAGACGCAAAGGCGCGAAGAACGGCGAAGAAAAGGGAGACTGACTTTCTGATA
>JANXLS010000544.1 GCA_025355035.1 Planctomycetota bacterium
TATCAGAAAGTCAGTCTCCCTTTTCTTCGCCGTTCTTCGCGCCTTTGCGTCTTTGCGAGAGAAATAGGATCAACAAATTTATGCAAAGTCTTCGTGAGCTGTACCGGATTGGATGCGGGCCTTCGAGCAGCCATACGATGGGGCCGCAGCGGGCGGCGGGGATGTATCGGGCTCGGTTTCCTGACGCGACGCGATTTCGTGTGACGCTGTATGGCAGTTTGGCGGCGACGGGGCGGGGGCATTTGACGGATGTAGCGTTGGAGCAGGCGTTGAAGCCTCATGGGCTGGAGATTGTTTGGCATCCTGAGATTGTGCTTCCGTTTCATCCGAACGGGATGGATTTTGAAGTTGTTTCGGCGGAAGGAACGGCGTCGGATGCGTGGCGCGTGTTCAGTGTGGGGGGCGGGGCTCTGCGGGAGGAGCATGTGGCGGAGCCTGCGCCGGTCTATGCGCTTGGGAATATGACGGCGGTTTTGAGATGGTGTGAAGAACGCAGCGAGCCGCTGTGGCGTTGGGTCGAGGAATCGGAAGGCTCGGAGATTTGGGAGTATCTGAGCGATGTATGGGGGGCGATGCAGGCGGCAGTGCAGCGCGGGATTGAGACGGAAGGGGTGTTGGCGGGCGGATTGAAATTGCGGCGTAAAGCTCGGGAGATGTATTTGAAAGCGCGGGGCTCGACGGGGGCTCGTGCGACGGGGTATCTTTCGGCGTATGCTCTGGCAGTGATGGAGGAGAACGGGTCGGCGGGGATTGTGGTGACGGCGCCGACGTGTGGGGCTTGCGGTGCGGTGCCGGCGGTTTTGAAGTACATGCAGGAAACGACGGGGTGCTCGGATTCGCAGATTTTGAAGGCATTGGCTGTGGCGGGGATTGTGGGGAATTTGGTGAAGCGGAACGCGTCGATTTCGGGCGCGGAAGTGGGATGCCAGGGGGAAGTGGGGACGGCTTGCGCGATGGCGTCGGCGGCTGCGGCGTATCTGATGGGCGGGACGTCGCGGCAGATTGAGTATGCGGCGGAGATGGGGATGGAGCATCATTTGGGGTTGACGTGCGATCCTGTTTTGGGGCTGGTTCAAATTCCGTGCATTGAGCGCAATGCGTTTGCGGCGACGCGCGCGGTGTCGTCGGCGGAGTACGCGTTGTTTGGGGATGGGACGCATCGGATTACGTTTGATGAAGTGATCGAGACGATGAAGGTGACGGGGCAGGCGCTGCCTAGCGCGTACCGGGAGACATCGCAGGGTGGGCTGGCGAGCATTTATGCGATGGCTTCGCATCCGATGTGAATACTGCTTTTACATCGAATAACGTGAACTTTTTTTCACGCAAAGACGCAGAGAAGTGCAAAGGCGCAAAGAACGGCAAAGAGATGGTGGAGAATTATTTTTTAATTAATTTGGCATTGTGGTTGTATTCGGGTAAAGTAATTAGATCATAGGTGATCGGAACGGGTGCAAGACTCGTCCTTGGAATCCGATCAGATTGTCCTTCGGGGCTTTTTGATTCATTTCGAGGTGTGCTATGGTTTTAAATTTGGATTCTCGTGTTGCTTCGCAACACCGGGTTGAGGAGTCGTCTGCGACGACTT
>JANXLS010000545.1 GCA_025355035.1 Planctomycetota bacterium
ACGCTGACCGGCAGCATCAAAGAAGACGAACATCACGCGAAATGGGTAGGCGTTCTAACGGCTGCGGGCATCGACGGCTATATCGCCGGAACGACCAAGATGCGGGATACACGAGAGTTTAAATTCAACGCAATTCTTGTCGTCGAAGTGAAAAACCGGACGCCCAACGGTACCTTCGCGGTGATGCATTTCGATTCGGCACACATTGAAATACCGGAATCGTATGCTTTCACCGCCATCATTGACGATCCTGCCCTCCAAAAAGATCGCGCTAAAACGATTTTGCACGCGATGGAAGGAGCCATCAAATTGGCGCGTTGGAACGTGGTCATGGATCCAACGGGCGTCGTGCACATGGATTCACGCTCGATAAAGGCGTTGGACGAATGGTTGAAAGAGACCGAACACGCCGCTTTCTGGCGCGCAAAATTTCGCAAACTGTGGGTGGAAATTGTTGAAAAACGATTGGCTCTGGCCCCGATCGGCGACGATCGCGACATGCTGTTGGCGCTGAGCGGCGAACCTATCGTAACCACAGGAGAATTGGCGAAGATTCGCCCGTATCGAGCGACAGCCGAACGAGTCGCGATTCGAAGTGGAAAATCGGATTACCAATTCACGCGCGTCCTTCCGCCTAAAGCGGGACAGCCCTTCGCGGTTCCGTACATCGGCCCACCAGACGATCCAAAGATGCCCAGCATTTTCATGACGCTCAAGGCTCCGATCAAAGGTCCGATCACCGAAAGCGATCCCCAAAGCTCAGGCCCGCAAATCGGCTCGGCTGTTTTTGACACCAAACTGGGAATGCTGGATTCACTCAACGAAGGCTATTCGTTCGACACGGAGTACGCCTGCGACGAAGATGCGCGGCGAAAATATCATCTGCTGCAGAAGGTATCCGTCACGTATTCACTCAAGCGCCTTGCTCCGCCAATTTTAGGAACTATTGAGCAGGCCATCGAAGCGCCACTGAAAGGCAAGTAGTTATCCGCAAAAATTGCCGATAGTAAACACGGGCGTTAAATGAAATCGTCGCGCCGTTATTACTGAGATTCACACCATCAAAAAATATGAGGACGAAATGAGCGAATCGAAGACCAGCGACCTAATGATCTCCATCTCCGGCGTGCGCGGAATTGTCGGGAGGAGCTTGACGCCAGAATTGCTCGTGCGGTTGGGCGAAGCCTTCGGCACGTACATGCAATCCGGGCGCGTCGTCGTCGGACGCGATACGCGAGTCTCCGGCGAAATGGTGAAGTGCGCCGTCTTCAGCGGACTCCTCTCCACCGGCTGCGAGATCATCGATGTGGGCGTTGTCGCCACGCCTACAGCGACTCTGATGATCGAGCAACTTAAAGCCAACGGCGGCGTGGTGATCTCGGCAAGCCACAATCCCGTTGAGTGGAATGCGCTGAAATTCTTCCGCTCTGACGGCGTGTATTTGAATGCCGACGAAGGCCGCGATCTGCTCAACATTTATTACTCGGGCGACTTCGTGCGCAAGCCATGGGATGCCTTGAAAACGATCGAGACCACAAGCGACGCCGAAGCGCATCACGTCGAAAAAGTGCTGACGATTCTGGACGTCCCGTTGATCAAATCAAAGAAATTCCGCGTCGCATTGGATTGCTGCAATGGCGCTGGCGTCGGTATTTCGCTGCGGTTGCTTCGCGCTCTCGGGTGCCGCGTTGATCCGATTCATTGCGTCCCGGACGGTTTGTTTCCACACACCCCGGAACCGAATTTCATCAATTTGCAGGACCTGTGCCGCTTCACGCGCGAGAGCGGCTCCGACATCGGTTTTGCCACCGATCCCGATGCCGATCGCATCGCTGTCGTCGATGAAAACGGCGAATTCCTCGGCGAAGAATTGTCACTCGCGTTGTCCGCTCAATATGTCTTGTCGCGCGCGGAACCGTCGTCGCGGCCCGTGGTGATCAACATGTCAACCAGCCGCGTCAGTGAAGATGTGGCGCGCGCAGCCGGGCGCGAAGTCATCCGGACTGCCGTAGGTGAAGTCAATGTCGCGGAAAAGATGGAAGAAGTGAACGCCATTATCGGCGGCGAAGGCAACGGCGGCGTGATGGATCCTCGAATTCATTACGCGCGTGATTCGATTGTTGGGATGGGATTGATTCTGGAATCGCTCGCCCGCAGCGGCCAGAAATGCAGCGAAGCCGCGCATGCGTTGCCGCAGTATGCGATGCTGAAAACGAAAATTGAGTGCCCGTCGGCAAAGAGCCGCGAAGTGATCCGCGCGCTCAAGGCGAATGCCCAAAACGCGCGCGCAAACATTGAAGACGGCTTGCGCCTGGATTGGGACGACCGGTGGGTCCATCTGCGCGCCAGCAACACCGAACCTGTGATGCGCATCATCGCCGAAGCCCGAACCGCCGACGCCTCACAGGCCCTGGTCGATGAATACACGACGCTGGTAAAGAAGGCCCTCGGGATGTAGGATGGAAAATAGCCGACAACAATTCGGACAACGAGTAGATGGCGCGGCTTTATGCAGATGAAAACTTTCCGAAGCCGGTGGCTAAATCCTGCGAGTTTTGGGTCATGACGTGATGACAGGACTTACTCCGCGAACTGATGCGCTTTAGGAATTCAAATCGAAATGTGCGGAATTGTCGGCTACCTCGGCTCGCGTAAAGCAACAGACATCGTCCTCGCGGGTCTTCGAAAACTGGAGTATCGAGGGTACGACTCCGCGGGTCTGGCGTTCATCGAATCCGTGAACGGAACCCAGCGCCTCGAAGTCGTCCGAGCCGTCGGACGTGTCGATGCACTCTCCGCGAAAATCGATGCGCTTCATCCCGACGCGCGCGTCGCCGTGGGTCACACGCGCTGGGCCACGCACGGGCGCCCCACCGAATTGAATGCTCATCCGCATCGCGATGCTTCCGGCCGAATTGCTCTCGTTCACAATGGCATCGTTGAGAACTACGCGACGTTGCGCAACGAACTCAGCGCCGCTGGTTGCGTCTTCCTTTCCGAGACTGATACAGAAGTTGCAGCGATGTTGATCGGAAGTTTGTATCGCGGCGATCTCGTTGAATCGGTCGAGCGCGCAATCGAGCGCATCGAGGGAACGTTCGCATTCGCCGTCATTTCCTTGGATCAACCCAACATGATCGTGGGTGCTCGGCGCGGTTCGCCGTTGGCCGCGGGAATGGGTGAGGACGGCGAAACGATCCTGGGCAGCGACGCGATCCCATTGATCGCGACGACACGGCGCGTGACATATTTGGACGACGATCAAGTCGTGGTGCTCGAACCCGGAAAGCTGACGGTTCGCGCAAAGGGACGCGTCGTCGAGCCGAAGATTCAAACGATTGAATGGAGCAACGAAGAGACCGAGCGCGGCGGCTTCGCTCATTTTATGCTTAAAGAAATTCACGAACAACCGGGCGCGTTGCGTCGATTGGCCGTGAATCTGGTTGCGTCGCCCGGCGTTCCGGCGGGTGAGAATACAGTCGCTCCGACTTTCAATCTCGATCGGCTGCCGCTGACAAAAATGGAAGCGCATTGCATCAGCCGCATCGTCGTTGTCGCGCAAGGCACCGCCTTTCACGCCGGTTTAGTGGCAAGAAACATGATCGAACGCTGCGCGCGCGTGCCCGTTTACGCCGAGTACGGATCGGATTTCCGCTATCGCGATCCGGTCATTGATCCGAGCGTTCTCGTGATCGCTGTGTCGCAATCCGGCGAAACAGCCGACACACTGGGCGCCGTTCGGATGGCGCGCGAACGCGGCTGTCGGACGCTGGCAGTCGTGAATACCGTCGACAGCACGTTGGCGCGCGAGTGCGATGGCGTCATCTACATGGGTGTTGGGCCCGAGATTGGCGTCGCTTCAACA
>JANXLS010000566.1 GCA_025355035.1 Planctomycetota bacterium
GGACGCTCAGCGCGCGATGGGAATGACGCGACAACATGCGCAGGAATGGGGCGTCGATCCGAAACGCGTCGGTATTCTGGGGTTTTCAGCGGGCGGAAATCTCGCAGGGCATGCAGCGTGGGATCGGACACCGCGAACATATCCTCAGAAAGCAGAGATTGACGATCCGCGCGGACCGGATTTTCTCGTCTTTATTTACGGTGGTGGATTTTTGGACAAGACCGACAAATCGAAACTGCGTGAGAATTGTGTCCCGGCCGACGCACCTCCCGCGTTCTTTCTCGTCGCGCACGACGACAAGACGAATCCGATCGAAGCGGCGTTACTGTACCTCGAATACAAAAAGCACAATCTTTCGGCTGAACTTCACATCTGCGCGAAAGGCGGACACGGATTCGGCATGCGAAAGGACAAGAATCCGGTCAACGATTGGCCGGCGCGCTGCGGCGAATGGATGAAGAGCACCGGCTTGCTGGACGCGAAATAGCCCGTTATTTTTTGGCGTGTTTGATGACGAAGTCAACCAACTCTTTGCACTGAAAGAATCCCTGCCACATGTTGTGGCCCTGGCCTTTCGGGACGATCAATTCCATCGTGCCGCCGAGCGCTGTGTAGCGTTCTTTCATCAAGCCGGAATTCAATTCCAGCGGCACGACTTTGTCCGCGTCGCCGTGAATCGAAAAGAGCGGCACCCTGTTTTTGGCCAGAGACGCGAGACGATCGACAGGGTTGTGTTCGGCAAGATGCGCCAGCAATTCGTCGGGCTTCGTCTCGTACGCGCTCGATGCTTTTGAGACACCGGGATAGCTCAAAATATTGCAGACCGGATACACGCCTGCGAACGCTGCAATCTGTTCCGGATGTTCTGCTGCCCAAGCCAACGTCATCAGCCCGCCGCGACTCCGTCCGATCAAGACAGGCTTTGTCGAGTAGCCGCGTTTTCCACTCATTTCAGCATGCATCGCTGAAAATAATTTTCGCCCGGTCGGGCTGCCGTACGATTCGCCGACATCGATCCCGGCGATCGCAATGCCAGCTTCCCGAAATTGCTCGAACATCCATACTTCTTCGTTGCCCGGCAAGCCGTTCAACGTCGGCGCGTACCAGACCCACGGCTTGCTCTTTTCGGGAGCGTTGGCCTTGGCCGGAATCACAAAGGCGACGTGCCCATCAACCGAAAACACTTCGCCCGGAATCGGCAACGTTTTTTGCGGCACCTCCGCCGCGCTCAAGAAAGACGCAAGAGCAACCATCCAAATCGAAAGGAGAATGTGTGTGTTCATAAACTTTTTCATCCCAACGGCACGCGTGAAACGGCACTTGAGGCTCGACACTCGACACTATTTTCCCAACTCTTTCAGCACCGCATCCGCGGCCATCTTTGCCATCAATTCATAGGCCGGATTGGTCCAATGGAATTGATCGCCGCGTGCGAGTTCCAGTTTCGTTGAGAGCGGCGTATAGAGATCGTTCACGGGCACGTTCATCTCCGCCATCACTTTCGCGGCCATGCGATTGTGCTCGACGATGGTCGCATTGATTGTCGCGTCGAGTTCCGTTGGCTTGCCCTTCACTGTGACGGGAGTGCTGCTGGCCCAGATGATTTTGGCTTTAGGTAGTTTGTCTTTGATGACCTGAACATACGCCTTCGTCAGCGGCTCGAACGTGCCGGGCTTGATGCGCCCCTCCTGCCAGCCGTGGAGGCCCATGTTGAAATGGATGACGTCGTAGGGTCCTTGTTCCAACACTTCTGCGAGCAGTTTGTTGAGATGTTCGGACTGATTGTACGGATTCACCCACATGTCGACGTACGCTTTACCGTCCAGTGCGGCGACGACTTTTTTTCCGTAACCGTTAAGAATCGAATCGCCGACGAGCAGCACACGTGGACGCTTTTCGTCAGCGATCTTCGCCTTGTCCAGCCCCCAACCTTTGCCATCGGAATGAAGCCGCGAATCTGCTTCCTTCGGCGCTTCACCCGCGTGAATTGCTATCGACGATGCGAGAAAAAGCACGGCCCACGCGAATTTCATTTTCATTCGATAATACCACTCCGGAAACGAATTTTTGTTTTGAATCACTACAAAGGAATTAAACCAAAGATTCGAAGAAGGAAACGAAATAGCGTCGCCAAAAATGCTGGCGCATTAAATCGGCATCGTTGGCGGGACGAAAATTGTGTTCTTTTTTCGGAAATAAAACAGGAACGCGAAGCCGATCAAAACGATCGGAATTGCAAGCCACTGAGCAATCGTCACCGATTCAGCGATCTGTGGAAAAGGGGGTGCGTCGTCGTTGCGCAACATCTCTTCGAAGAAGCGCGTTGTCCCGGCCATGATCAAGGTCAGCGCGAAAACCTGGCCATCGTATTTTCGGCGCGGCCAGTATGTGTAGAGAAACGCGTATGTCAAAAACGCCGCAAGCGATGAGTACAATTGAGTCGGGTGCACCGGAGCCGACCGAGCGGCTTGCGCGCTGATTTGTCCCAATGCAACTTGCGCCTCAAACGGAGGCGATCCGGGCAGATTGTCCGCGCGTCCCGGGAAAGTCACGGCCCAGGGAAGAGTGCACACGCGCCCGAAGCAACAGCCTGTCATGAAACATCCGATGCGTCCGAACGCCTGTCCAATAATCAGGCTGGGAGCCGCGAGATCCAGCAGCGGGATGGCAGGCAATTTATGGCGTCTGCAATACAGGTACGTCCACGGAATCGCGACCAGAAACGCGCCGTAGAACACCAATCCACCTTCCCAAATATATAGCATCCGCGGAAGTCGCGATGCGTCAAACACGCCATTCGTCCACGGCGTGAAATCGTTCCAATTCATTAGTACGTAAAAAATGCGCGCACCCAAAATGCCGAGAAGACATCCGGTTAGAGCCAGATCGAGCAGATGAAAATATTTCACGCCGATCAACGGCATGCGCAGTTCAGTCAGCACGACCGCCGTTATGAAACCGATCAGAATCAAAACGCCGTAGCCCTGCACCGGCACCATGTTTTGTCCGAACTCTGTTTTGAACGCAATCGCGCCGCCGATCACCGCGCCGATCGCGCCGCCGAGGATCGCTCCACGCAGATTTTTGTCGAACAACGACGCCCCCGCCGCGCCGCTCATGAGCATTGCGAATATCCACAGCGGAATGGAAAACAGATGGGGATGCATGTTCGGAGTTCGAAAGCCGGACGTCGGCCCAGAACGGGTTACTCCTGAAAGCGTACGATTTCGTTCTTTGCGTCCATGAAGGCGATCTTCATGCGAAACGACTTCACTTCCACCTCGTCGAGATGTGCAAATACCATAATGATGAGTTTGTCGCCCACCTGCCCCAAGCGGGCTGCGGCGCCGTTCAGTGTGAAATCACCGTGTTTGGCGCCGGGAATTGCGTACGTCGTCCATCGTTCGCCATTATTGATGTTCGCGACTTCGACTTGTTCGCCTTCGCGAATGTCGAGCTTGCGCATGATGTCTTCGGGAATCGTCATCGACCCCACGTAATCCAGGCTCGCGCCCGTGACAGTGGCTTGATGAATCTTACAACGACAAAAAGGTCTCAGCATGTTCAAAGATATTCTCAGCGAGTTCAACGACGCATCAAAACCCATTGTAGAGATTATCGAATGAAAGGCAAACGAAGTTGAGCGGCTCGAGGCACAGAGGGTGCATAACCGGACTTGCGCTCAAAAAATGCCGAT
>JANXLS010000586.1 GCA_025355035.1 Planctomycetota bacterium
AAGAAGTCCGCCGCGTATTTCGGCCTGGGTCGAGGCGGACGCGAAGGAAGATATACGAGTGTATCTCTGACTGAGCGTTCAACGAAGAGCCAGGCCGAAAGACGCAAGCAATTCTTCAGTTTATTATTTTACAGGCCCTTAGCTATTCCTTCTTTCGCTCCGACTTGCCTTTCATTCGCTCGAAACATTCTGGACAAATGCGGCTGCGTTCGTAAACCACCAACAAATCCTCGCGCACGGAATTCATGCAGGCAGGGCAGATCGATTTCTTGATCGGTGCCGGTTTTACTTCCACCATGGTCTCGATGGGAATTTCGGCCTGACTGGGATGTGCCTCCAACGAAGTCTGATCCAGTCCGCAGCTCGTGCAGGTCGTTCGACCGCCCCGTATCAACGTCCCGCACCGCGCACAGCGTTCGCTTATTCCCACCAGCATAAAAAACTCTCCGAATCAAAACGCCGTTAATTCCTCGTTACTTCCGCTGTCGTTATGCGAACTCTCCCTATTACCGTCCTGCTTTTTTCTTCTTTTCGTCCGCTTCGATCGGATCCGCTTCCTTCACTTTCGGCGGGACGTAGGGTTTGACGCGGCGATCGATCGCCGACATGAGCCCCTTCATTTCCTTTTCGTCGAAACTTCCGTAGCATCCGAAGACGACACCTTCGCGCCGGGCGATCATGGCGGGGCTGCCGTTGAACGTCGTTGTGAATCCTTCTTCGCAGAAGCCAAGGTCTTCGGTTTTGCCCTGTTTGTCGAATTCCTTTCGAGCCGATTTCAGAGCTGCTTTCGAGCCGGCCTTGTCCTTCGCTTCGACGAGAAACACCTTGCATTCATGCCCCGTCTTCGCCGTCGCAGGCGCTTTGCCTTTTTCGGGCTTTTCAACGATACGGTATTGAGCCGTCACCGCGCCCTGCTTGAAAATAGTGAATCCCAGCGGGTCGTCTTTGTCCAATCGCTCAGATGCCGCGACTCGATTCTCATACGGCAGATAACCCACGAGTGAGATGTCGGTGATGTCGCGAGGAAGCCGGTCGGAGAGCGCGTGGCCGAAGTTGATCAGCATTGTTCGGCGTTCCGGCTCCGGCGTCCCAGCCAGATCGCGCACGATGATTAGATATTTGTCTTGAACGAAAAACAAGCGGTCGTCGATCACTGTTCCGTGAACGCCGACTTTGACGTACGATCGTTCGTTGAGATCGCTCGGGCGCAGGTTGCTGTACGCGCCGTACGCATTGATCTTGGTGCTGATTTCCGTGACGGAAATGCGCGCTTTGGGCGGACGCTCCGGAATACCGTAGTCCGCATACACGCTCGAAACCTTCGACCATTTGTCGACGATCTCCAACCGCTCGGCGTTGCCGAATTGTTCGGAGAGTTCAGCTTCTTTCAGCCGCAACGGTTTGTTCAGCTGACGATAGCTTGCGACGCAGCGCGAAGGCGGCAGGATATCTTCAAGCGGCACTTCAAATTGCTGAACGCCTTCCGACGTGATCGTGCAGCCATAGACGATCAACGATCCCAGCACGACGAGGTAGAGCCGTAGCAGCAGTGAGACGATTATACGCATAGCCAATAGAATACCTTCAATTTGCGCTCAATCAAGAAATCCGCGATGAAAAAAAGACGCCGCGCAGGGCGGGGGATTCAAAGAAATGTGCAAATTGACGAATAGCTGCCGCTCCATTTTTTCTCTCGCAAAGACGCAAAGGCGCAAAGAACGGCAATTTTTCTGTACGTTTGCGTCTTTGCGAGAGAAAAAATTACTTCGCTTTGACTGCTTTACCCACAAACGTCAACTTTCTCTCCATCCCGTCATCGAATGACACCGTCATCGACACTTTTCCGCCCATCGCTTTGATCACTGAAAGTATCGAACTGAAGCGCGGATTGTCCCGGCGTTCGAATTTCGCGACTGACGCCTGCCGAATCTTCAACAGCTTCGCGATTCCTTCCTGCGTGATGTTGCGGACTTCGCGCAATTTCTTCAGCGACAACGGACCATCTTCTGTGGATCCCTTTTTCACTTTCATCGACGCGATTCCTTTCAATA
>JANXLS010000592.1 GCA_025355035.1 Planctomycetota bacterium
TGTTGAAGATCAAGACGCGGTTGTTAAACGTGTCGGCGACAAACACATTACCCGCCGCATCCACCACGACGCCACCCGGCCCGCGCATTCCCGTGGCGCTGAGACCGATGGCATTGGATATGAAGTCCGGCTGGCCCAGCACGAAATCGGCGTCCTTGCCATCGGTCATGGAATCTGCGTTCGCCCAGCTCAGCACGCGGTTATTCGAAAAGTCCGCCGCCCACAGACGCCCGGCTTTATCAACGAAGATATTGTAGACCAGGTTCAACGTGCGTGCCGAAATGCCGCTGGTATTCGCTGTGCTAGTGATGAAATCAGGCTGGCCGAAGACGCGGTCGGCAATCGTGTCGTTTGCATTTCGGGTGTAGATCCCAAAGCTGGATTGCGCCGTGGTTCCGCCGCCGGGCGCGGGCGTCGTGACCGAGATCGACGTCAGCGCCGCCGTCGCGACATCGGCGGCTGGAATGACTGCCGTCAGCCTGTTGAAGCCGGTGAAAGTCGTCACGCGAGGCACGCCATTGACGCTGACGACCGACGTGTTGATGAAATTCGACCCGCTGACAGTTACCGTAAAATCGGGGCTGCCGGCCGCCATGACCCTGGGGAAAGTCGTCGTCAAAGTAGGTATCGCGCTCGTAATGGGAAGGTCGTATTCCAGGATGCGGTTGTTGCCCGAGTCGGCGACCAGCAGATTTCCGGCGTTGTCGCTGACACATCCCAGCGGATTGCTCAGAGTGGAGGCGCCTATTCCGCCGTTGTTGACGGTGCCGGAGATGAAATTGGGCTGGCCGAAAACGCGGGTGGCGTTATTCGACACACCCGAATTGTATTGCACCACACGACTGTTGCCGGCATCCGCGATGTACAAGTTATTGAACGGATCCAAAGCAAATCCAATTGGAGAACTCAGACCCGATTGCGTTGTGTTGGGGGTGGCCGTGGTAAACGATCCGGCCTGGCCGTAGACGGTGGAGGCTGCGGGCCCGATAAAACCGAAGCCGACGGCGTACATAAGTACGCGATTGTTGCTCGAATCGGCAACGAAAAGATTATTGCTGGCGTCGAAAACCAAATCTTGAGGGAAGCGCAGCGTTGTGGCCGTCGGAGTGGCACCTTGATTTGCCACGCCGACGGTGAGCGATGTTTGGCCAATAACCCGAGTGGCGCTCATTCCAGTGACGAAGGGCGGCGCGTAGCTCACCACGCGATTATTTAAATAATCGGCCACGTACAAATTGCCGTTCTGGTCCAGCGCAACGGCCTCGGGCAAACTCAAAGTCGCCGCGGTTGTGCCTGCAGCGACGGCCGTGAAATTGACCTGGCCGAACACCACATCCGCGACGGCATCCGTGGTCAGCGGTTGTTTGTACATTAACACGCGGTTGTTGTTTGAATCGGCCACAAAGAGGTTGCCGTTGGCATCGACCAGAACGCCCACAGGCGCACTCAGCGACGACGCCGAAGGACCGCCGTTATTTGCCGTGTTCGAAGTCAGGTTGGGCTGCCCCAGCACGAAATCGGCCGCTGCCCCATTTGTCATTGATGCCGCGCTCGGGTAACTCAGCACGCGATTGTTAGAATAGTCCCCGACCCAAATACGGCCGGTGCGGTGATCGATGGCAATTCTGAAAGGGGAGTTTAGCCCCGTCGCGGCAACGGCCGCG
>JANXLS010000062.1 GCA_025355035.1 Planctomycetota bacterium
ATTTTTTCTCGACGCGAAATTTCCACTGAGTCTTGCCGATCTCATCCGTCCGCTTCCCGATCCACACCGCTTTCAGCAACTCGCCCCACGGAGCCGGATTCTTCGAATCCAGCAGCAGCGTGTTCAGATTCACGCCCGCCGCCAGCTCCTTCTCCGTCGCCCGCCCGATCGGTTTCCCCTCGCAACTGACCTCATAATCTCCCGCATCCAGCCCCGAAATCGTCAGCAGATACCGCGAATACTTTTCCAACGGCACATGCATTCGCGACGGCAAAATCGATCCATACTTGAGCGCATACAACGCCTGAGCCGGAGGCATGCGGGGCCCCGGCGCCGCGGGCGCTCGAAAGACCAGCGTCACGGGTGCCGCCATCGTCTGCGAATACGCCAGCGAACCAAACAGCTTGTCCGCGCTTGAACCGTCCGCCAGCAGCATCACCGCGTTCGTTTTGTAACTGTCCTTGATCGCCTCTTTCAGCGCCGAGCCAATAGCCGTCCCCGCCTGTGACGGAGTCGACTTCAATGCGTTCCCCGTCGGAATCGGTTCCGGCGGAATCATCGGCAACACCCTGTCCGCGCGCGTGAACTCCAACCCGCCCACCGTCGTGGCCGAAATGCCCGTGACCGAGCAATTCGTCTCGTGCAACACCTTCCCCGCCGCGTTTAATTCCACGCTGCTCTCGACCACCGGCGGATTCATACACTCATACAAATAATAGCCCCACGCGACGTACGCCGAATCCGTCAGATGGATGCGATCTTTATTCAACGTAAAATCCGTCGTCTCGCGCTGGCAATTGAGCTGCAACGTTTCCAGCGGATGATGAACGTCATACATCGTCCAATGGTTCTCTTTCGCAAACGAAATCATCGTCTCCGCGTAAAGTTTTCGATTATCGAACGGAGCCTGAGATGTCACACGCACGTCGCCGGATTGGTGCGTCATGAACAACACCCGAGCCCCCGCATCCTGCGCGACCTCCAGACTCTTCTGCATGTTCAATTTGAATTGCGCAATTCCCTTCCCGCCCGCAGCCGCGTCGTTGCCGCCATAATTATAGAAAACAACAGTCGGTTTGAACTCCCCCAACCACACCGGCAGATTCTTGATCCCTGTCAAAAAAGTCCCGCCACCCGTCGTGCTCCGCGCGAACTGCAGCTTCAGTTCCGGATGCCGCGTCCGCAGTAGAAACTCCGTCGTCCGGCACCACGTCCCGATGCGCGTGGACGAACTTCCGATCCACTGCACCCGATCATTCGCCTTGAGCGGAAACGCCCCATCCGGAGCCTCCGAGCCCCAACACGCCCATCCGGCCGAGCACACGGCCACCGCCAAAACGATCCGTCGAGCCATCAAATATCGGTTCATGAATGTCCCAAAAATTGTCTCATGAATTACACCGCCCCAACATCCCTTTCCCAACAATTCCGTGAGACCCTTTTGACAACGCCGCCCCGTCGTGCTAACGTGCCTTTTCAATCCGCGCTGCGCCCTTAGCTCAACTGGATAGAGCGCCAGGCTTCGAACCTGGAGG
>JANXLS010000654.1 GCA_025355035.1 Planctomycetota bacterium
GCCGGTAACGAGTGCGCGGCGGCCGTCGAGTTTGAAAAGTTCGAGCACATTTTTCTGAGACACAGACGTTCTCCTGAAGTCGAATTGAATTACGGGATGATCCATTGTCCGGCCGCGGCCATTCCCAGCACGATCAGCCACGGCGGCAGTTTCCAGATTTCGAGCAGTCCGAACGCGAGCAAAATCGCTGGGATATCCGACGTGCGTTTGACCGCTTCCGTGTACACCGGAGTGTAGAGTGCCGTAAGGAGGACGCCAACGACAGCGGCGTTGGCGCCCCGCAGTGCGGCCTGTGTCCAGACTTTTGATCGCAGCCGATTCCAGAAAGGCAGCGTGCCGCCGATGAGCAGCCACGCGGGCAAGAAGATCGCGAAGAGACAGAGTACGCCGCCGATCCATCCGCGCGGACCGCCGATGATCGTTGTGCCGAGGTATCCGGCGAAAGTGAACAGCGGTCCGGGCACCGCTTGAACGGCACCGTATCCAGCCAGGAACTGGTCGTTGGTCAGCCAGCCTCGCGGAACGGTTTCGGAACTGAGCAGAGGGAGGACGACATGCCCGCCGCCGAAGACCAGAGCGCCCGAGCGATAGAAGCTGTCGAAGAGCGCGATGTATTTGCAGTTCATCGACGCAGCCAGTGCGGGCGTTATCAACAACAGCGCGACGAAAACGAGCAGCGCCACCGCCGCCAAAACGTGCGCTTTGACGCTGACTTTTACAACGGGCTTGGCCGAGGCTTCGATCTCGTGGCGATACAGCAGCCAACCCATAAACGCGCCGAAAGCAATGACGCCGATCTGCCAGTATTTGCCCGGAATCGCGAGCAAAAATGCCGCCGATGCGAGGCAGAGCGACACACGCGCGCGGTCAGGGCAGAGTTTTTTGCCCATGCCCCAGACGGCTTGCGCGACGACGGCGACTGCGGTCAGTTTCAAGCCATGCAGCCAACCAGCTTCGTGCAAGTCGCCGATCGATTCGACGCCGTAAGCGAAACCGATCATCAGCAGGGCGGAAGGGAGCATGAAACAGAACGATGCGAGAAGCGCGCCGAGAATGCCAGCGTGTTGCATACCCAGCGCGAAGACGAGCTGGCTGCTCGCCGGACCGGGTAGGAACTGGCAGAGCGCGACGAGATCTCCGTACGCGTCGTCGTCGAGCCAACGGCGCTTCGTGACGAATTCCGCGCGCAGATAGCTGAGATGCGCGACCGGTCCGCCGAACGAAATCAGGCCGAGCTTCAGAAACGTCGAGCCGATTTCAAGCAGGCGTGTGGAAAATGGTTGCAATTCGGGGGCTGGATTCGAATGAGTACCTTGATCACGAGAGGGTGACGATTCGGTCATGGGAGGGGATGAGTCCATTGACATCGTACTTTAATGAGTCGAACGGTGAGGGTCAAAGGTGAATACTCATTCTTTAAAATCCACGCTTAACATGATACGAGGAAAAGGGAGTGTAACTTTTGAGTTATTGTGGTGCAGGCGTCCCGCCTGCATTGCCTTTGCAGGCGAGACGCCCGCACCCCAATTTCGCGTTTTAAAGCAAGTAACTTAAATGTTACACACCCCGAGGAAAACGCCACAATGATTTTCGATTGACGCGCGGCGCCCGCGCGCGGATATTTTAACCGATTGTCAACGTCCCCGGCCCCGGAAGCCGTACGAAATCATGCCACCCTTTATTCATGCGGCGCTCTTCTATGCCGGTGCCGCGACACTCGCCGCGCCTATTGTCATTCATCTGATTTTCCGCATGCGAAAGCGGCGCGTTGTGTTTTCGTCGCTGCGTTTTTTGCAGCAATCCATGCTGAAGGAATCGCGTCGCTTAAAGCTGCGCGAATTGATTCTGCTTTTGTTGCGTTGTCTCGCATGTGTGTTGATCGCGGCGGCATTCGGACGACCTTATTTTGCAGGCAGTTCGTTGATGGGGCCAAACGGTCGCGTAACGCAGGACGTGGTCTTGGTGCTCGACGATTCTCCGAGCATGGCGGCACAGGAAGGTGCCGGGACGCGCTTGCGGGAGGCGCTGAAAAAGATGCGCGACGAAATCGCGGCTCGGGCCAGCGGCGATCGTGTCGGCCTTGTGCTGAGCAGCGATGCGGGACGAGCGGAGATTGAATTATCCGGAAATTTCTCGGCTGTTTCGGGCGCTATGAAAAATGACAAACCGACGGCGCGGCGCGGCGATCTGGCGCAGGCGGTCAACACGGCCATCGACTTGCTCGCGACATCGACGCAGCCGCGTCGGCGCGTGGTTGTTTTCAGCGATTTTCAAACGAGTGGCATCGATCGCGGCGCATTTGCCACGATCGCTCAGAAAGCCGCGTCGTCCGGAAGTGGCGGGATCGCGGTGGAATTGCAAGGCCCCGCGACGATCGCGCAAAACGCGGTGCGCTTGCCGAATCTCGCGATCACGGATGTGCGCGCGAAGAGTGACGTTTGGATCGAAGGACGCCCCGTTCCGTTCGTCGTGCGCGTGGCGAATTTCGGCGACAACGAACGTCCGAGCGTGGCGGTGAAATTGATGATCGATGGAAAGCCTGCCGTGACGCGAACGTTGGGACTCGGGCCTCGATCCTCGACGGAAGTAGAGATCGAAGCGCTGTTCCCGCGCGCGGGCGAAGTGGCCGGAAGCGTTGAAATCGATGCTCATGACGCGTTCCCGGACGACGACAAGCGACTCTTCGCGCTGCGTCTGCGCGACAGCATCAAAGTGCTCGTCATTGAAGAGAAACTCGCAGAGAGCGAGGCGTTTCTTGATCAGGGCTACTTCGTCCGCATGGCGCTTGACCCCAAAGCGCGCGGCGATACAGAAGGTCATGGCGCGGTCGGTTCTGTGATGTCCAATGCGCCGGGAAATTATATACAGGTCATTTCGATGGAGATCGCGCGTGTGACGCCCGAGATGTATCGCAATTGCGATCTGATCATATTGAGCGGCATCACGGCGATGAACGAATCGGAAGTTCTGACATTGGAAGACGCAGTGCGCGACGGGAAAAATCTGATTGTGTTCGTCGGTCGAGCCGACGGACGATTGTCGGACAGTTTTTACAACGGAGCATTCTGGAAAAACGGATTGGGACTTTTGCCGGCTCGCCCCGGGACGCTTTACGAAGGCAATCGGTTCGAAAATAAGTTCGATAAAATTGGCGATTTCAATGTCGCGCATCCGTTGTTCAAACCGTTCATTGGCGAGAACGACGCGAACCTGCGTTTGCCCCGATACTACCGTCACTATCAAGTCAGTCCGGCGGATTTAAAGATTGGTGCGGACGATAAACCGGACGCGACACCCAAAGTTGCGGACGATCCGAAAAGGAACGTCGATCCTAAGACGCCATTGGACACAAAAGCGCCGCGCGTGACATCGCGCCCGGCAGGGACGGTTCTGGCTTCGTTCACCGGCGATGGCGGACCCTTTGCGCTGGAGCGCCCGTTTGGAAAAGGGACGGTGGTGATGTTCCCGTTTGCACCGCGTCCGGAAGCGACGGACTTACCCAAGCGCAAGGCGTTCGTGCCGCTGCTGCATCAAGCGGTGCGGTGGCTGGCTGGGGTGCAATCGGCGTCACGGCGAAGTCTTGTTGCGGGCGACACGTTTGTTTTTGCGGACGCGGGAGCTCCTCTGGAAGCGGCTGTCTCGCTTGAAAAACCGCAGTCGGACGACGGAAAAAAGGAAACATTGTTACTCACCGGCAACGATCATCCGAGCGCGGATGTGCTGGGAATTTACACGGCTGCATTCGCGAAAGGGCCGCTAAACGAAAAAACGTTGTGGGCAGTGAATCTTGACCCGCGCGAGAGCGAATTGGTTTCAGAGCCGATCGGTGCACTGAAGAATATTTTCGCGGTTGTCGGCGGAAACGAAACGGCGAGTGCGAAGGCTGCTGCGGCCGCTCAGTTGAGTGACGAGCAGAAAGCCCTTGCGACCGAATGGCGCTGGTGCTTGTTGGCGGCCTTGTTCTGCTTGATGCTCGAAGTGGCCCTGCGCGATTTTTGGAAAAGCTGATGCGGATTGTCGGAGCGGTTAAAAATTTGAGTATCGTCTTTCAGCGCGCAACTCGACTTCGGAGTGACGGGGTGTTTTTCAGTCCGACTCCGCCGGCGCGCCGCGAGCGTTCGCGGCAAAATTCGGACGGGTGAGATTGAAAGCCAATAGCCGAGAGAAGTGAATCGCTTCACGATTTTTTTATTCCGATTTCAAGACGATGATCTTGCCTTTGTCGGTCGAGACATAAACATAATCGCCGAAGGCTCGGATGGATTTGGGTTCGCCCATCTCGGGTTTCATTCTGAACTCCCAAAGCAACGATAAATCTTTCTTTGAATACGCGGCAACTTTGTTGGCGGTGGTGACAAGATAGAGATGCTTCCCGCTAGTCATGTCGATGTTCACGTAACCTTCCAGAGCGACACTCCACAACGGTTTGACTGCGGCGCCGGTCGGGTCTGAAACACGAGGATATTTGATAAGTTCTCCGCGGTCGGCGCTGCGTCCGGTGATGAAGACGCCGGTTTCGTCGATGAGGGCGCCGACCGATTCTTCCATTGCTTTGCGCGCCGGAAGCGACCAGAGTTCCTTCTGGTGTTCCAGATCGAAGAGCGTGACTTTTCCATTGCGTTCAATCAACGCAATCAATGCCTCGTCTGGCTTTGATGAGAACGTGGAACGCGGCGACATCAATGGAAACTGGCGTTTGCAGACAGCCTCCTTATTGACGGGATCGAACGCCTGCAACATGCCGGACGCGCTCAGCAGCCACACGTGGTTGCGGTAGCGATAAAGGCCCGCAACGGGCGGTTCGCGCTTGGAGATATCCTGTTGATCAGCTGAAATTTCCCAGCGCAGACTGACCGCTTTGTCCTTCTTGTCGAAATCCGCAAAGCATCGGACAGAGCCGTCGGCAAAAGCGGCGATCAGAATGGAACTGCCGGCAAGAATTGAATGTTCGTCGACGAACATCGTCCCGACAATTTCGGCTGACGGTTTGCTGAGTTTTTCAAAGATCGACCGCCGGTCGTCGTTGCTTGGGGTTTTTGAATGCGCCAGGTCGATTTCGAGCAGGTCCTTGTTGCGCAGGGGCAGGAGCAGGAATCCCGGTTTGTAGAATTGCGGTGCGAGGCGGGGATTCCAATAGTTTTTTTCGTCCGGCGGCACGTTATCGGGGAGAGGTGCGCGCGGATCGTAAAGGTTCCGATACGCCCAGAGAATGTCGCGATTGGGCGGATCAATGGCTAGCAAATCCGTGCCGTTGAGGATCAACATTTTGTCTCCGTACATGACGGGCGGAGCCAGAAGCGGTGCGGGGGGCTGCATTGTTCCGGTTGGAAAATCGATGATGATCGGGTCGAGTTCCAATTTGACGGGAATGTTCAATTCGCGCCCGGTGACGCGGGAGCTTGCGATGCGTTTGGACGTGAACCCGGGCCGCTTGACGGTGATTTCGAAATTTTCGCCAGCGACAATCAAGACATCTTTGGGCGTGACACCCATCGGTTTTCCATTGAGTTCAAGCATGGACCCGGATGGAATCGACGAAACGTTGACGGGTATTTCAACCTTTTGATCGACAAGCACCGAGTAATTGTATTCCAGAAGCGGCCCATATATCGCTCGGGCCTTGGCAAAGTCGCCTTTGGCCACGTGATCGACGGCAGTGGTGATGAGCTTGATCAAGTCATTGCATTTCGATTTCAATGCCTCGGTTCGTTGGCGCGCCTCGGCTGCGATGGGGAATTGCGGGTAACTCTGCGCGACTTGTTCGAATTTTGTCTTCGCTTCGAAAAAGCTGTTCTTTGCCTCCAGATCGATGCCCGTTTTGAAGAGTTGCTGTGCCGTGCTTCGCGCGGAAAGCCAACGTGCCTGGAGCGCTTGAGCTTCAGTCAAGCCGTCCAAATCGCCGAATTTCGGGATGGCCTGACCGATGGATTCGAGGGCGCTGTCTCCCTTTTTTTCGATCCATTCAGCCTGAGCCTGTTTGACGAGTTCCGCGACATTTCGCTGGATTTTCTGAATGGCTCTAATTGCGGCATCGGCTTGTTTGTAAACCTCCGTTGTCGCTGGGGCTTTCTGTGTGAGCAGGTCGTAGTCGCGCTTGGATTCGGCGTATCTCTGCAGCTGGAAATTCGCATCGGCTCTTTTTTTGGTCCGAATTAATTCGTCAGAAAGAACGTCCGTGGCGGGACCGACCGTGTTCGGATTGGAAAGCTTGTTAGTGACAGTTGTTTTGACAGCCAGATACGGCTCGATCGCAGATCGGATTTCCGGCGCGAGCTGGTTCTGAGGGTAATCGTCAAGCAGGCGTTTCAATTCGAGCACAGCTGTTTGACGCTGTTCGCCACCCAGCCGCAACTGGTCAAAGAGCGGCGGAACTTTGTTTTCGATGTAACTGCGGAGCAGTTCGGGAATGCGAGTCTTGCGAGTCTGGACGAGGTTGGCGACGTGGTCGCTCCTGTCTGGAAGGGTGTCGAGGAACGCGTCC
>JANXLS010000683.1 GCA_025355035.1 Planctomycetota bacterium
CCGAACGCCGCGCCAATCTAAAACTCGCCGGGGCCAGCTTCTCTCAGCACTATCCGCCCATGCAGCCCGCGCATTTCGGCGAAGACGGTGAAATCGTCGTCTCCCAAGCCGACGTCGCCCCGATCGAAGGTCTCAAGCGCCTCTACGATCAGGCCAACGACATCACCAATCAGGCCATCCGCGTCAAGAAAAAAGCCAACCGCATGGTCTTCCCATACTGGACCGACATTCCCGAAGGCGAACGCAACCCCGGCTCGTATTTCCGCTACGTCTGGGAATTCCGCAAGAAACAAGTTCAGGAACGCTGCAAAAACGCGCTCGTCGAATTGGACGCAACCGACATCGGTTTCGACCGCATCAAAGGCTACCTTCCCGACGAAGCCAAATCGAAGGAATTCCTGCGCGAACTCTACATCACCGAAAAAATTATCGATCTCTGCATTCAAGCCAAGCTGAACGAAGAAGCTCGCGAAAAGGCCCTCAACAAGCAGCCCGAAGCCTTCATGCGCATCCTACTGCTCGACCCCAAGGATTCTGAACCGACCGGCCCGACCGCACTGACTCCCAACCCGAAATTCGATCCCAGCGAAAAAAATCCGGCCAGCATCAAATTCCGCAAATACAACATTGATACATTGCCCAATTTCATCCAGGAATACCCTGTCAAAATCCAGTTGATCTGTGACACGAACACGTTCATCCAATTCCTTCATTCCGTCCGAACGCAGAAAGATTCCGACGCCCGCTACGAATTCCGCGGCGCCGAATTGCGCGACGGCAAAACGATCGGCCATCTCCGCATCATCGACGACGAACTCAACAAAGCCGCCAAGGCCGGTAAAAAGTTTGGCGGCAAGAATCTCCGCATGATCGACGACGAATTGAATGTTGAAATCGAAGTCGGCGACAAATTAAACGACTGCACGGTGACGCGGATCGACGCCCATTCCGTGACGATGCTTGACGAGCGCCAGCAACAGTTCATCGTCTCCGAAGGCCAATTTCTCGTCATGCGCCAACTTGAAATCCTCTCGCCCGCTTTCGACGACAGCAAAGCCGACAAGACTGAAGAACTCCCGTTCCGCACCGACATCAACGACGCCACGGCCAAGCACAAATGGCCCGAGAAAAAGGAACAGATCATCGCCTCGCTCATCGCCGCTGGCATGGATTTTTTCGATCCGAAAATATTACCCGGCGGACTTTACGTCCGTGAGAAAAAGGTCGAAGCCGTCAATCCGGGCGGCCGACGCGGGGGCCGAATCATTTTGCAACCCAGCAAAGCTGCACCGCCGCCAGCGAACCCGTAACACGGCTGTTGAAAAGCGTCTGAAAAAAAACGAATTCAGATGACGCAATCCAATCGATATTGGTTTAAATAGTAAGACTAAGAGGTAACGTACATGAGACGACAGGCTTCCAGTACCTTCAACAAAGAAAAACTCATCTTCATGGGCATTGCCGCGGTGCTCGCGTTCTGCGTGTATAACTTCGTCGCGTCGCGGCCTGTTGCGCTGGACGTTGGAATCCCCGTCAGTCCGCTCCCCATCCCAGCGCCGCTTGCTGCTGAAAAAGCGGAACCGCGCAAGGCTAACGTTGATTTTTATCTTCAAACCGGCCAGTACGAAGGCCTCGCCATCAACCGCGAACGCAACGATCCCTTCGCGCCGATTTACGTCCTTACCGATGCAGTTCCAAATGGCGTTGCAAACACGAATCAACCCGGCGGTGTGAAACCGATCGTCGCACCCGTCGAACTTCCGAAACCGCCGGACGGCGAGGAAAAAGATAAAGCCGCGAAAGATGAACCAAAGTTCGGCCCGAAAGACGCCGAAGCAAAAGTCAAATTCTCTGCCGTGATGGCAATGAACGGGTCAACATACGGCCTCCTGACTGACGACGACGGCAAAACGATGAAAGTCAAAGTTGGCGATTACATGGAAGACTTTAAGTACACCGTCTCGCGTATCGACAAGCAGGCGATCTGGGTCACCGACGACACAGGCCGCCAGTTCGTCGCGCGCGACCTCAGTTTTGCCGGCGACGGCAGCGGAGGCGATGTCGCCAACGGCGACGAAAAGACCAAGAAGAAAGATAAAGCCCAAAAAGGCCCGCCAAAGAACGATGGCGGCGCCACGTCAAAGCCACCTCCGGGCGGCGGTCCCGACCCAACCGCAGCCTTGGCCAAAGGCATGGAAGCCATGGCCAATCTGATCAAGTCACAAGCCGACCGAAACGGCGTCATGCAAAACCCCAACGGCGGTCGAAAAAACCGCAAAAATTAAACGCTGTTTATGATACAGACCATTCTTTTGAACCCGCGAGAACGCTGAGATTCACAGATGAAGTGAATCCCGTTCTGTTTTCCCCCCTGCGTTACTCTGCGTCCTCTTACGATGAATGCCGTTAGGGCCCGAACGAAGTCGGGAGCTTAATTTTTGGAAACAATACGCTCCCCCATGATCGCCTACTTCCGCCTGATCCGCCTCCCCAACGTCTTCACCGCCATTGCTGACATCATCGCCGGGTATTTTCTCGCTACCCTCGCTACGAACAAATCCCCGGACGCTGTTGTCTTCGCCGGCCTCTGCGTGACCTCCGCCGCGTTATACCTGTCCGGCATGGCCTTCAACGACATCGCCGACCGCGACGAAGACGCCCGCGTCCGCCCCACTCGCCCGATCCCATCCGGAGCCGTCTCGCTCAAAGGCGCGATCATGTGCGCCGGCGGCTTGATGTTCATCGGAATCCAAGTCGCTTCCTGGATCGGCCTCCCAACAATCATCGTTGCCGCCTTCCTCGCCGCCGCAATCCTCGCCTACGATTTCATCTGCAAAGGCCGCACCTTCGCCGGCCCCATCACCCTCGGAGTCTGCCGCTTCGCCAACATCCTCCTCGGCATGAGCGCCGCCTATTCCGCCCCCGAAGCCCTCGAAACCCTCCGCATCGCCCCGATATGGGGAATGCCTTGGCTCCCCGCCATCG
>JANXLS010000724.1 GCA_025355035.1 Planctomycetota bacterium
GAATTTTCCGCCGAACGTGTGCGGCGCTCCGAGATCAATCGAATCCATCTGATGGCAGATCATGCACGAAACGCCATCGCGCGCGAGCGATCCGTACTTCTCATGCTCCGTTCCCGGTTCGGCTTTCGCGGCGCTCAACGGAAACAATTTGTCCGCGCCGAAATCATGCTTCCACTGCCTCTGCCCCATCGGCGCGTGGCAGCTCAGACATTTGTTGTCGATTTCAGCGGACAACTCCGGAAACGCGCTGCGTTCGCTGTCCAGTTGCGAGAAAAAAACCGGATCGCGCCCGGCCAGTCCCATCATCGAATAACGCCACTCCGAAAACGTCGACAGATTGACGCGCTCGGTCTCGCCCTTCTTGTCCTTGCGATCCAACGCCATGTTCGGCAAAGCGGAATACAGCTGCACCGCATCGTGGCACGAACTGCAATTGCTCGCCGTCACAAATGGCTTCTGCCCCGCCGGACGCGGCCCCTGTGGCACGTGATCGAGCGTCGCGATCGGCAGCGGAACCGGCTCCTGGCGCGATGACAATGCAATATCCACATTGCCAAACGGCAGCAACATATCCGGAGCAGGCGCCTGAACCGCCACTGGATTCTGCTGACCCGGATTGTGAATATCGTTTGCTGCCGCGAGTTTCTTCTTCAGGCCTTCTTTCGAAATCGAAATCGCGTGTTGGATCGGTTCGCCCGTGATATTGCGCACGCTTGAAAACGTGAGTTCCGCATTGTCGGCCGTTGCATGGCAGTTCACACACGACAATGCGAATCCGGCGTTCGGATCGAAGAAAGTCAGCGCACTCTCCGGCGTCGGTTTTTGCAGCGGCCCGCCGTCGCTGTAGAACCAGCCATCCCACGACCCTTTACTGTCTTTGATCGACGCGCTGAATCCCGTCAAATCCTCTGAGTGCTTCGTCGGTTCGTCCGGATTTCGTGCGAACAGCAATTTCAAAATCATCGCGCCATCAGGAATGACGCCCTTGCGATCGCTTTTCATCCAAGCCGAAACGTCCGGCGAATAATAGACCTGCACCGCAGAGGGGCCGTGAATCCCGAAGCTCTCAATTTCTCCGGATTCCTTGACCGTAAACGGCCCCGTAAACCGCGGCTTCGCGTCGTGCTCCCACGCCTGGTATTTGCCCTGCATCAAAAACGTGTTGAGAATCTGAGCGAATTTTTCCGTCCCGATTTCACTGGGGCGGGGGAGGGGAAACTTCACCTCGGTTTGCGCGTCGCCCGCTCGAAGCGTTGGGACGACGAATGTCAGAACGAGAAACAGACTGAAAAAATAGCGCGCGAAATTCATTGTAGTCTTATCGGGATTCCGCTTGTGGCTCTTTAAAATTCGACGCGATCAACGCTTGAAATGCCGGCAATGTCTTCAGGCTATCGAAATCCGCGTCGCCGACAACATCGTCCCGCGATAAATGCCGATGATTCAGCGTTTCGAAAAATCGCCTCAGCATTTTTAACGCAGCGTCCTTCTGCCCGGCGACACTTAAATATCCCGCCGCATTGTACAACACGCAACAATGCACTGGCTTATCCGAATCGCCATTTTTGTCCATGCCGCCGATGTCGAGCGCTTTCAAAAACTCCGCGTGGGCTTTTTCCGTTTCGCCGGATCGATGCAACTGTGCCGCATAAAGCAACCGGGCGATGGCATCGTCGGAATTGATCTCAACCGCTGCCCGCGCCTCGTCCGCAGCTTCCTTAAATTTCCGCTGTCGGCAGTAGAGATGGCAGAGTGATCGGTGCGTATCCGCAAGCGCGAAGGCGTCGAGGCTTTTCTTGAAAAGCGCGACACCTTCGTCAACGCGTCCCGCCTTGATTTCCAGCTCGCCCAATCCGCGCCACGCATACGCGATGGCGTACGGAATTTTTTCCTCAGCAGCGATTGCTTTTTGGAATGCGGCTTTGGCTGCGTCCGAATCATGAACATAAAATCGAAGATGCTCGCCCAACGCTGCCCACACCACGGAACTTTTGGGAAATTCGTTCGTCGCGCTCGTATATATTTTTCGAGCTTGCGCATAGTCGCCGCTAAATTCAGCTGCCGATGCTTGATTCATTTTTTCGGAATACGGATCGGGGCGATTATCTGTTTCCGCCGCAAAAGACGATTCTCCGCAAGCGGCAGCGATCAACAACACGCTCGCCGCGATGCGGAGAATCTGATGCGGTCCCATGAAATTAATCGCGTTAAGACTTCTTCGCGGTGGTCTGAACGCTCGTATTTGTCTGGTACGTTCGGATCTGATCCGCATTTAAAATCGTCGCGAGACGCTTTTCGAATTCCTTCTTCGGATCGAAATCCTTCGGCGGAGTGGCCGAAGCGTCGAGCGTCCTGCGGATGTCCTGAATCATTCCAATGACCGCCGTTGCCTGCTGGCCGGACATATGCAACTGGCCACTCATGTTGTGGAAATAACTGACATCAAACGATGACGAGTACTTTCCGGTGATGCCGCTCGACGACGAAGAGCTGCTCGCCTGAACGTTTGACGAAACGTTGGTCTTGGCCGGTGAATAACCGCCACCGCCACATGCTGCTTTCGCTGACGCGCTCAATAAAGCTGCCATCACAACACAACTGAGAATATTCATTAATTTCATCTGACTTCCCCCTTTAAATGTATGAGACCTTCCCCCGAAGATCTTTTGAATTTACACGACGTAGAGTACTTAAAGCAACACAAATTATAGACCAAAAGTTTATCGGACGGCCACGTGGTAAGAGCCCACTAGAGCGTTTTTCAAATGGATGGAGACAAAAATGCGCCGCGCCGGGCAAGCGGGACGAGGAAGACGAGCGAAACGTATTTGGAGACTACGTTAAGCGAGTCTGACGAAGTACCGCGCAGACCGCCGCAAGCAGATTTGTCTTCAGTCATTTGAAAACCGCTCTAAAACTATGACGATGGAGGCTTAACCTTATTATATTGATTTTGTCGAATTCGCCGCTGCATGATTGCTCTTATTTCCCGATCGCCTCACTCCGGCTTTCTTTTTCCGCTTTTTTAAAAGCTCGTGCGGCGGATCGGTCATTTCACCGCTAGCCGGACCATCAGCAGTGGATTGCGCGATTTCCGTCCGGCTTGCGTGAGAACTGTTGGCGTCGTATCCCGGACCCACGCCATCCGTGGATGACGCGCCACCGGCCATTTCGTACGCTTCTTCGGCAGCCGCTTCGTGCGCTACTTTCATCTTTTCGGTGCCCGAATCATGGGGCATTTGCAGACTTTCTTTCGTTCGATGCATGGCTTACTCCCGTGTAAGACTCACTTACACTCAGTAAATAGCAATTGCTCAGCCACTGCATCAACGGCTTTTCAATTTCGCTCGTACTTCCTGAACTGGCATTCCAGCCGCGCGGAATCTCTCCAGCAACGGTTCACGATGAAATCCTTCGATTTCCTGAAACATCGCGCTCGACGTCACTTCCAGAGTCACAATCCCCGTCTTGACGCCGCCAGCGATCACACTTCCCGGATTGTCTTCGAAATACGCGTCGAGAACCTGTTGCGCGAGCGCACGACCTTTGATCTGCGACTTCGCGCGCTTAACTTTCTTCTCAATCTGCTTGAAAATGTTATCGAACGGGTTGGCGTTGTCCATGGAAGTTGCTTCGATATAAACATGACTGCCGCTTACAGCCGAATACTTCAAATCAGCTACAGCTAACTGCTTAGAGCTATCGGACAAAACCCTCGTGCCAAGATGCGCCGCGCCGGGCAAGTGGGACGAGAAAGACGAGCACAGCGTATTTGGAGACTACGCGAAGCGAGTTTTTCGAAGTACCACGCCGC
>JANXLS010000847.1 GCA_025355035.1 Planctomycetota bacterium
CTATTGTTCGCCGTTATTAGCCTGCACAGAATTGAGCAAAACCGTATCCTGGGAGTATGTTTATGGCAACTGGTATATTTGTCAAGACCAAAGAACTGACCGACAACGCCTCCGCTTTGGTCCGTGATGTCGGGTCCACCAACGAACTGTGTTTCATCACTGAAGACGGCAAAGCCGCTGCCGTTTTGATGAGCATCAATCGCTACAACGCGTTAATGGACATCGTCGAAGAATCCGAACACCCTTCCTCTGAACCCGAAGTCCGCCGCGAAAGCCGGGAACGCATCACCGTCAAAGGCATCCTGCGTCAATCCAAAACCGAAATGCTCCGCAAAAACAGCGTTCAAGCTCAATAACTCTTTTTTCTCTCGCAAAGCCGCAAAGAACGACAAAGAGAAAAAGAGTCCAACCTCATTGATCATCGCATCATTCGTTTCATTTTTTCCTTTCCTCTACCGTTCTTTGCGCCTTCGCGTCTTTGCGAGAGAAGATAATCTGGTCGTTCATTTCGACGATCATCGCTGGATTTTGTTTCAGTCTAAATTAACATTTCAGCGTGACACTCAAGAACTCATCCCGTCACGCAAAGCCATTTTTATGGAGTCGATTTTCGAATGAAGTACGTTGTCATTTGTCCCGATGGCGCTGCGGATTGGCCGATCTCATCGCTCGGTAACAAAACGCCGCTCGAAGCCGCGCATATCCCCAACATCAATCGCATGTCCGTCGAAGGTGCCGTCGGTCGAGCCATGCACATTCCGCCCGACATGGACAACGGTTCTGACATTTGTTGCATGTCGCTCCTCGGCTTCGATCCCGCCAAGCACCACACCGGCCGCGCGCCGCTCGAAGCCAAATCGCTCGGCATCGATCTTGGTCCCGAAGATATCGCCATCCGCTGCAACACTGTGGCAGTCGAGGACGGCCTCATGTTTGATTTCACTGCCGGACACATTAAAACAGCTGAAAGCAAGCAACTCATTCAGGAAATGGAATCGCGCTTCGGCTGCGACGGCATGCACTTCTACCCCGGCGTCAGCTATCGCCACCTTCTTGTTGTCCGCAAGCCCGACGGCGTCAAAGCACTTTGCACACCGCCGCACAACATTCCCGGCAAACCCGCCGACTCATTTCTCCCAAAAGGTGAAGACGCCGCATTCCTGATCGATCTGATGGACCAGTCCAAGCCGATCTTCGCGCACCATCCCGTCAACGATGCGCGCCGCAAAGAAGGGGAAACCGTCGCATCTCAGATTTGGCTCTGGGGCCAAGGTCCGCGCCCGAGCCTCCCGCTTTTCATCGACTCCTACGGCAAGACCGGAGCGATGATCAGTGCCGTTGATCTCCTCCGGAGCCTCGGCATGTACCTCGGCCTTGAAGTCCTGAACGTCCCGAACATCACCGGTTATATCGACACCGATTACGTCGCCAAAGGACAATGGGCGATCAACGCGCTTGACAATCACGACCTCGTCTTCGTCCACGTTGAAGCCCCGGACGAATGCGGCCACCAAGGCGACGCCCCAAACAAAGTCGCGGCGCTCGAACGCATTGATTCCGACATTGTTGGCCCGATCCTGAACTCGCGTTTCGCTCAAAGCGACGACTTGCGCATCTTGATCTGCCCCGATCACCCAACACCCGTTGCGCTGAAATGTCACGCCACCGAACCCTCGCCGTTCGTCGCTTGGGGCCCCGGTTTCCTTCCAACCGGCCTGCGCTACAGCGAGAGCCAGGCCAAGCAATCCAAACTCTTCGTCGAACGCGGCTACGAACTCATGGGCCGCTTTCTGAAAGCTGAACTTTAATGCACCATCGTAACGACGCAAAGGCGCAAAGAACGGCGAAGAAAAAAGTATAAAAATGAAATGGAGTTAGGGCCTTCATTCCGTTCTTTCTTTTCCTTTCTTGCTTTGCCGTTCTTTGCGTCTTTGCGAGAGAAAAATTAGTTAGGAGCAAGATTCATGTCTAATAGCGTAAACGCATCTTTCCCCCCCGGCTCTGTCTTCGCCGCCGTCTTCGCGACAGTGGAAGAACGTAAGAAGACGATGCCCGAAAAGTCCTACGTCGCCACGCTTCTGCGCAAGGGCCCCGACGTGATCTGCTGCAAGATCGCCGAAGAAGCCGGAGAAACCATTAAAGCCGCGCGCGAACAAACGACCGAACGACTGACCCAAGAAGTCTGTGATCTCCTTTTTCACACCATGGTTCTGCTCGCAGCCAAAGATATTTCGTTTGAATCCATCGAAACCGAATTCGGCCGCCGCCACGGAATCTCCGGCCTCGACGAAAAAGCCTCACGCAAAAAGTAGGGGCCTTAAAACGTCTTCATCATCTTAAAATCATTCAACACAAACGACCCAAACGTCTGATCCAGTGTCTCAATGATTTCGTATCCCCCGCGCAGGTACGCCTTCACCGCGCGTTCGTTGGATCGATTGACATATAGATAAATGCGTCCCACGCCCGCAGACTTCGCTTTTGCATCGATGTGCTGCAAAATGAATTGCCCCACACCCTTGCCGTGATGCGCCGGTTCGACATAGATCTTCGATATCTTGATCGTTGTGTTGTTCTCAAACAACGTCGCTAAAAACCCAATCGCAACGCCTTCGTCCTCCACCCATTCCCAAGCCACACCGCCGCCCATCTCTGCCGCGATCTGAGCCGGATCGTACATTTTCGCCAGCATAAAATCGATTTGATCCTGCGAAATGATCGACGGGTAAACTTGATTCCAAATCGAATGCGCGAGCGCCTGAAGCATCAGGGCATCGGCAACGGTTGCAGAATGGATCGTCAGCATGGGATGAAACGTTCTCGCATGTAAAACAAATTTTCACCCAAAATCGCCAAGTCGCAAAGAACCTCCGCTAAAAAATTCGTTGCGCCGTTGCGGATCTTCGCGGATTTTTGCGTGAAAAGCAGTTTAGATTTAAACCAACGGCTTCGGACGCCACAGTAAGTGAAACAGGTTGCCTTCCGGATCGCGATAAAACTGTATCCGCGATCCCCACGGCCCCGCGCGTTCAGCACCATCCTTGGAAATACCCGCGTCGCTCAATTTCGCCATCGCCGCATCGAAATCCGACACCAAAATCGCCAGATGCGAAATGCCATGATCCGTGTTGTCGCGTTGCGGCAATTCCTTCACGCTCGGCATGATTTCAAGAAAATTGCCCTTGAGATGAATGAAACACGTCTTCGGCTTTCCAGGTCCATTCTCCACAGAAACGCAACCCACAAAGCCAAGGTGTTCTGAATACCACGCGGCTAGTTTCTCTGAATCGCGCGCCGCAATAGCGGTGTGTTCAATTCCTGTAAAAAGCTGAGCCATATTTGTTCCAAGCAAGATTGACGACAATTTAAAATCCTATCCATTATCGCCCGAATTTGTTCGTCGAACTGTTGCTGCTCGAATTGCCGCTGGTCGAACTGTTATTGGAACTTGAACTGCTGCTCGGAGTATAAACACTGCTCCCACTGCTGTGCCCCGCGTTTCCATTACTGCTGCTGCCACTGTTGTTCGCCGCACCGCTTGATCCCGTACTGGGTGTCGAAGTGTGGCTCGGTAACGAAGGAACTGTTGCCGCATGGTTCGGCGTCTCGACAGTGTGTCGTGGACTTGTCGATTCCGTTCGATTCGGCGCATGCGACGCCGTCCCGCTCGTATCGATCGTCTGTACCGTGCTATTCGTGATGTCCGAATGAGGGGCCGTCGTTTGGTTGTGCACAGTGGACAGTGTCTGACCTCCGCTCACTGAATTTCCAATCGTCGCAGTCCCGCTGTTGTAGTTGATCCGATTTTGCGTCGTCACTCCGCCCAAATTTGTGTACGGGCGATAGGTCCCGTTCGCCGTGTCACGCGCGCGAGTCCGTTCATTCGCTTCAATCGTCCGCTGTTCGTTGGCTCGCACTGCCCGCTCAATCCGCTCCGCATTGGCTTGGCTTGTTGTCAATGCCGCGTTCGGAAGTGTCGGCTCCTTGACGGGCGGCCGATACAGTGTCAGCGTTCCATTCGCGCGATCTTCGCGATTGACGCGCGTCAACCGTTCGCCGGGCTTGATCGATGCATCGGCTATGTTCAACTGCTTGATCAATTCCCCGGTGACTTTTTGCACGTGCTCAAAGGCTGGACCATTCACAACGACATGATTTTCGTGAAATTCAATGTTGTTTTGCAGCATCGGCGTGTTCTTAAACCGATTTTCGTTTTCGCGCGAATGGATCACGTGCGCCCGTAACGACGTGTCGCAGAAATGGTCACGCGGACAGAACGTAAAGTCCCGGTGCGTTAGCCCGAAACCGAAATCCGCGCCGTAATGCTTCCCGCCAAAATGCAATCCCAACCCCGGATCGCATCGCACACCCCAGGGCAACGGAGCCCAACCGTAATGACTTTCGCTCCCGCGCCAACTCACCCACGCCGGGCTCCAGTGCGTATCCGGCATCCAAAGCCAACCGTATCCCGGACAATGCGACCAGCGGCCATAGTGAAACGGCGCCCATCCCCACGAATAATCAGACTGCCAACACCAATTGCAATCCGTCCAAGCCCAATGTCCGCGATCGCAATACGGTCGCCAATTCGTATCCGTTATACAAACCGTGGGTCGCCAATACCAGCCACGGTCCCGAATGCGAACCCACGATCCGTACGGCGCCAGCGTCGAAATAAACGTTCCCACCGTTACCTCGCCATCAGCCGGAGCCACAACGTCCACGGTCGAAGGCGGCAAATCGACCGTCTCTTCAATCGCCAATTCTTCACCATTCGATGTCACGATTTTTTTCAACACCGGAGCTTCAGCCCGAACCGCCGGATCTGCAACGGCCTCCGCCGCCAAAACAGTTTCCGGTTGCACAGGTTCAACCGCCGCTTCTGCAGGCACAACCTCTTTCTGCGTCAAGGCGGCTGCTTTTTCAGCATTGACCATGCGCACAGCCTTACCCACATCCGCAATCGCCGATATCGTTTTCGGAGTATAACCTAAGTCGCTGAGCAGGAAGATTTCATCAACCGTCAGTTCGTAAGCCACGTTTGCTTTGAGCGCATACGTGAGCAACTCTTCTTCCGTCGCACCTTCCTTCGCGCGAACAGAAAGACCGTCGAATCCTTCAGACGCCCTCAAGCTTTCGAAACCAAAGCCGAGTACTATCAAAACGAGAACCGAGATCAATGATCGCATCGGGATACCCTTTTTACGACGTGCGGCGCGAAAAAGACGCTCCATTTATTGCGCTTATGACTATAATACTTACGGCGATGTCGTAAGCAAATGACGGAAAATTGTGATAGAAATATTCAGTCGTTTTGGGATTGTCGCGTGCCCAAAACCATTTGATCGTAAGCGTTCGGCTTGCGGACTGAAGGCTCAATTCTTCAAATTGTAAATGATTCGCGAGTCATTTATTCCGTTCGTAATCGTCTGCATCGTTGTAGATTTACAGGCCCGTTGTCGTATTGCAATTGCGTGATAGTGAAGTGCTCAACCCGTCCAACACGTTCCGCTCGTTTTACATGTATAAGTGAGGTCATATTTTTCCATGAGTTTAGTATCCAAGATCATTCTCATTGTGGCGATTTCCGGCGCCGTAGTCTATTGGTACGCATACAGCCACGGCATGACCTTCAGCGCCAAAACCAATGAAATGCCGTCAACCAGTCCCGGTTCCACGAACAAACCCGGCACACCCGTCAGCCCTCCGCCGGTCCCGGTCGCAGTGGCCCGCGTCGAACAGGCGCCAGTGAAGATCTACCTCGAAGGTCTCGGCACAATCCAAGCATTCCAAAGCGTTACCGTCCGCTCGCAGATCGACGGCATCATCGAGAAGATTAACTTCATCGAAGGTCAAGACGTCCGAGCCGGCCAGTCCCTTGCCGTCGTTGACTCGCGCACCTACCAGGCCCAGCTTAACCAAGCTCTTGCGAAGAAGGCCCAGGATGAAGCCAAAACCGCCCAGGATCGTGCAAAAGTTCTGCAAGACCAAGCTCACAAGGTTCAGGACGAAGCCATCGAAAAACAATCCGCCACAAAGAAAGTTCAGAACGAAGCACTCGGACGCCAAGCCATCGCCAAACACGCCCAGGACGAAACGAATCTCAAAAACGCGCGCGTCAACCTGAAGCGCTTCGAAGAATCCCGTAAAGAAAACGCCGTCTCCGATCAAATTGTCACGGACCAGCGCTCACTCGTCTCCCAACTCGAATCACAACTCCAGGCCGACGACGCCGCCACCCAAGCTATCGCCGCTGCAGTTC
>JANXLS010000852.1 GCA_025355035.1 Planctomycetota bacterium
GTCAAAAGCCGCCTGATTCGCAACTTCGGCTACGACGAAGAATCCGCGACGGATGTGCTGAACTTCGTGGCGAGCATTTTCGCGAGAGGGGATACGAAGAGCGGTAAGAAGTGACGCTAAGGGCCTGTGCATCGAACGATATCGACTCATTCGATGCACAACTCCGAGAAGGAATTTTGGAAGCGAAAGACAACAAGAAGTTTGCAGTCCTGCCGGTTGAGGAATTCCTACTCTTGCAGGAATGGATTGAAGACGCTCAGGACATACCTGACTCGGGAAAGAGGCCGCATGGCCTTTAGGAACTTCTGAATCGACAGAGGACCGCGCTATGAAATCCGACTGCAGTTTCGACCCCTTCGCCGCCGATCAAGCGCGTCCGCGCAGAACGCGGCAATGGCTGCTCGCGACAGCGTTCCAGGCCGTGTTGACTTGCGCACTCTTGGGGCTGTCGCACTGGGCGGACGGCAAGCCGTATGAACTTCACGCGCGCTTGATCGTCTGTCTCGGCATCGTTGCAACGTGGAGTCTCGCGTTGCGCGCGATTCGCGAGCGGCTGCTGGAGTTGATCGCGTTCTGGCAAAAAGCGTCGATGGGGTTGTTGAAGAAGGCGTCAGAAAGCGGTCGGCATTTCGTCAAAATTCCGCTGAAACGCGAACAGGAAATGTACATCCAGAAATCGATCCGTCGTCTGCGCATTATTGCCGCCGGCCTGACCATTCCGTTCTTTGCGATGCCCATGATGTGGACATTCATCTCGGCGTTCCTGTCATACAAACGTATCGGCACATCCGCCGAAAATTGGGCCTCCGCCGCGTGCTTCATGCTCTTCAGCGCGGTGATTGTTGCAGGGTATTTTCATTGGTCCATCGTTCCGCTCCCCACGCCAGTTGCGGCCAGTGCGAAGCGTTCAATTCAATGGAAACGCCGTCGGTAGGAATTGCCTCTGCGTTCGTTGCAGTTAGACCTTCAGCCGCAGTTCAAATCGCGCGCCCGGTTTGTTGTCGGCGCGCTTCGCCAATTCGATGCGTCCGTTGTGATCTTCAATAATTCG
The DNA here is from genome assembly GCA_025355035.1 of Planctomycetota bacterium. Taxonomy (GTDB): domain Bacteria; phylum Planctomycetota; class SZUA-567; order H5-PLA8; family H5-PLA8; genus JANXLS01. Next base: position 1,052 of record JANXLS010000852.1, read on the forward strand.
GCTGGCAATGGAAAGCCCCAACCCT
>JANXLS010000888.1 GCA_025355035.1 Planctomycetota bacterium
TTCCAAGTCAAAACAAGCGCTGCCGATAGCGATAAAACAAGCCGAAGAAACATAAGGAGGTCCTTTATGCAGCCAAAAATGGCCACTGCTCAACGCGCGTTGTACGCGCGGAGCGAAATAAAATTGAACCGATTTATCGCGACCAGACGCGAATAATCGAGAACGAAATTTTAAAGCGACAACTGCACAGTCGCTCGGAACTCATGTTCAAAACGACCGCAGAAAGAGCCGCCTTTGTCTTGCGCGGCTTTAAAGGAACTACGCTTTGGGAGGAGGTGTGGCGATGTCGGACGAAACAGAACTTGCCGCGAACGCGGCAAATTCGGGGCAGGCTCGTTCAACGCTTTCAGCGGATGGCGTCAGCGCTGTTTTCATCGGCGCGATCATGCCGCTGAGCACAACTTGAAACGCCAGGCCGGGAGCATCGACGCCAGATATCGTGGTCGTCACGAGTGTGACGTTGCACTTCGGATGTGAATGCGAAGTCGGATTCAGAGCACACGCGCGGCATACGGGTTCAGGTTCGCAGGTGCACAACACTTGACCGCACTTCCCCGCAACTTTTGGGATCAAACCGCCGGGCATGACAGAACACACCAGCGCTGCGATCAGCGCCAAGCCGCCCGTCAATCCTCGTAACCAAATGATCTGTCCCTGTAGCACGCCGACCCATCTCCGATGAGGATCGTAATATTTATATGCAACGTTCCGGCCAGTCAAGGCATGGAAACAATAATTCAAAAAGAGAGCCTTCTATTTCGCACTTCTCCCGCTGATCGTTCCCAGCAACGAACCTTTTTGATTCAGGAAATCGACCGGCGTCAGTGTTTCAAACGGCGCGCCATCGACCAGCATCGAGACCTGTATCTTGCGCGGGGCGGGGGTGCCGTTGGCGGTGTCTGTTGATCGGTTGTTGATGCCTTCCGTATCGAATCCGGCATTGACCGTCCCTTTCGCCGAATAGAACACCGTGACCGTCGCCTGTTCGCCGCCAATCGTAACAAAATCGATCTTGCTCTTCGGAACGACTTTCAAAGTTTTGATAATCCCGGGGACGCTGAAATTCGTCCCCTTTCCACCCTTCGTGATGGTCGATTTGACAACGATATTGCCGATGGAAATCCAGAATTCGAAATCCTTCCGTAGATCCAATCCGCGCGGAAGCGTCACGGTTCCACTGTAGGCAACCGTATCGCTGGTGCTGCCCGAAAAATCGAATTTACCTTTGATGCTTTTCGTGGCTATGTCCGGCGTGGGGTTGGGCGTGTCGCGCCCGCTTCGATCGAGCGTGCGTTCAGGAACGGGTGAAGCGCCGTTCGTGTTTGAAGCTTTGGCTTGTGTGCCACTGTGGGTTGAACTGGGCGGGGCTTCGCCCGTTTCTTTCGTGCTGATCGTCAGGGTCTTGCGCCCCTTTCCGATCACCGCTCCCGTGGCTGAGTCGGTCGCGGTCACGGTTGCGACAAAGATGCCGTGTTGAACGTACTGGTGAACGGGAAATGACCCGCCGACTTTCGACGAGCGTCCTGAAATGTCGCCGAAAATCGTCGTCAAATCCACACTGGATCGGGTCAACGAACTGACATCGATCGCCAACTGAATGACGCCGCCGTTACTGTTGGAAACAGCCACGGTCAAATTGTCCGTTGGGTTGGAGACGGTGTCGGTGCCGTTCGAAATGTTCGGAATTCCAGTTGTCTGCGACGGTGGCGCCAAAACGGATTGCGCGACAGTCATTGTCGCAGTGTTGACCGAATCGGAGACGGTTGCAGTGACCATGTAATCTCCGGAAACCGTATACGTGTGCGCGAACGAGATGCTCGTCCCCTGCGTAAACGTTCCTTTGAACAACGCTGATCCGTCGCCAAAATCGAACGTATAGGACAGCGTCGGCGCATAGGTTGCGGACGCCAAGAGCAGATACGTCGTCGGCATGCTGAAGAGCGTCGGATTGTCGTTGGTCGTCAACCCGGTGATGACGGGCGGATTCGCCGCGAGCGTCAGTTTGAATTGTTGGACGCCATTCGGGGCCAGACCATTCGCCGCGGTCAAAGGGATTGTGTACGTGCCGATGACCGGTGTGGCCGACGCAGAAAATTTGAGAGTTGCGGTGCCATCGTTATTGTCTGTAAACGTCACGCCCGTGGGCAGCGCTCCCGCCGTGAGCACAGGCTTCGGAATGGCACTGGCCTGCACGGTGAACGAACCGCCAACGCCGATCGCGAATCGCACGTTGTCGAGACTGGTGAATGCCGGCGTGGTTCCGTTCGCCAGATTAAAGGAAATCGGAGCTATTCTGCCGGGTCCCGCTGTGACGGTAAAAGGACCCGTGATTGCGTTCGCCGTAAAAACCGGAGCTGTGGCCACGCCGAACGAGTCGGCCACAACAGTGCTCGACGTCGCAAACGATCCGCTGGGGCCCGTTACGGGCGCGGTGAACGTTACAGTGGCGTTGCCGCACGGATTGCCAAACGCGTCCTTTACCAGCACTTTCAACGCAGTGCCAAAGGCCGTGTTGATCGCGGCGATTTGAGCGTCACCCGCGACGAGCGTAAGATTCGCGGGCGCGCCGGCTGTATTCGTCAGCGCAAAGGACAACGGCGATCCCAAACCTGCGATGCCGGCTGAAACGGAATACGATCCAGCTTGGGTGTTCGCCGTGAGAGCTGGAGCTGTCGCGATTCCCAACGCATCCGTCAATACGGAGTTGGAACCAGCGAACGTTGCGCTCGGGCCGGAAGCAGGGGCCGTAAAGATTACAGAAGCGCCGCTGACCACATTTCCGTAGGTGTCTGTCACGACGGCCTGCAATGGCGTGGAGAATGTCGTGTTGACGTTCGCTGTTTGCGGGGTCCCGGCGCTGACGGCAATGTTCGCTGGCGCGGCCGCTGTGTTGGTCAGAGTGAAGATGGCCGGCGATTGGCCTCCCGCGTAATTCGCCGTCACGGTGTACGACCCCGCGATGGTGTTGGCTTTTACCGATGAAATCGCCGCAACGCCGGATGAATTCGTTGTAACCGTGCTGGGCCCGGTGATTGATGCGCTCGGGCCGCCGACCGGGACTGCGAAGGTTACCGATACGCCGCTGATGGGGTTTCCGAAGGCATCAGTCACCGTCGCTTGCAGTGTGCTGCCGAACGTGGTGAAAACGGTGGCCGATTGCGGATTGCCTCCCGTGGCGACGATGTTGCTCGGCGCGCCAGCGGTATTGGTCAGTGAGAAAGTCAGTGGCGTCGCCAACCCCGGATAGCTGACCGAAACAGAATACGATCCCGCCACCGTGTTCGCGCTAACTGGCAGCGGAACCATTCCTGCCCCATCGGCGGGAACGGTGATGGAATTCGACATGTTCGGAAAGGCCGCGCTGGCTCCGGAAGCGGGCGCGGAGAAGGTAATCGGCGTACCGGAGACGCCGAAACCGTTCGAGTCTTTGATTTGCACCGTCAGCGGAGCGCCGAACACCGTGGCGACAGGCGTGGTTTGAGGTGAGCCGGAGACCAAAGTGAACGACAAGGGCTTCTGCAATTCAAAAGCACCGATATCAACGCTCGTCCCGCTGACGCGCGCAAATCCAGCGCCGCGCTGGTCGTTCGTCAGTCCAGTGGCCCCAGCATTGTTCCCGGCGTCGATCGCCGGACTGCCCGGTAGCAGCGCCATCGTCGGCAGGAAGCCGCCATTGTTTTGAAGCGGTCCCAGATTGGGATTTACATTCCGCAAGTCGCTGCCAACGGCTCCCGAAACACTCGTCCCAAACAGATTATTTCCGTTCGATGTGATCGCTAAGCCGGACGTGTCGAAATTTGCATTGCCCGCGATAATGGTATTTTGAAAGGTATTCAATCCACCCAGATTTTGAAATCCTCCGGATGGATTATTGGCGATCGTGGAATTAACGACGGACACGACACTGCCCCCGCCGTAATCACCAAGCGCACCTTGGGAGCTGGAGTTGTTCACAATCGTACAATTCTTAATCGTCACCGATGCGGAGGTAATGCTGAACCCCGCTGTAAACGAGGCCGTGTTTCCAACAATCAAACAACCGGTCAGGTTTACCGTCCCTGCGCCTGCGTACAATCCACCGCCGAAGTACGCCCCGGAATTACTGGCAAACACGGAATCCACCGCCGTCAGCGAACCTGACGTGTACACGCCTGCGCCGTGAAATTGGGTGCCGCCGTTGACTGTGTTGTTTTGAATGATAACGCGATTCAACGATACCGTCGCGGAGTTCAGAATCGCACCCCCGCTGGCTGCACCGGCATTTGCATTCAAGAGTGCAATGTCGTTGAGTGTCAGCGTTCCCGCCGAAACGTTAAAGATACGGCTGGCGTTGTTCCCGCTTATCGCCAACGTCGATGCGCCCGGCCCTTGAATCGTGACATTCGCGCCCGCTGTCGCGAATGGAATTTCTGATCCGTTTAACGTGATC
>JANXLS010000897.1 GCA_025355035.1 Planctomycetota bacterium
CGAAACGTCTTCGGCGTCGAGAAAAAGATCAGTGACTTGTGTCATAAACGATTTATCACAAGCGAAATACGCGTCGGGAAGGCCAACACCTTTGGCTGCTTTCATCTGCGACACAAGAATTCCGCAACCGTTGTAGATGCGCGTGATTTTTGCTCCCTCACGCGCTTCGAATAAAGTAATTGTTGTTTCAATCGCCGGGCGCAACATCGCCCCGGCGAAGAAGCGGATCTCGGGAACATCGGACCACACATCGCCTTCTTCCACGTCGTATCCGGAGTTTTTGAACTCGACCAGTCCTTTGTCGCGCGCGGCAAGGTAGCGCATGAAATGAAGGGCCGCGCTGGAATTTTTGGATGAACGTAAAGTCGCTGCTGATACCTTTGCCGTGACGCTGTCGACGCTCGAATCTTCGATGGCGTCCAATGTGCCGTATTGTGAAAGCATTGAACTCCAAATAATCCCCGCGTCCACCGCACCCAGTTTTACATCGTTGGCGACATCGCTGACGGTGATTTTGAAGACGGCCTTTTTAGCCAGCGGTTCCCATGTGCCGCTTTTTTCGAAGGCTTGATGCGTCAGTTTTCCAATGGCTGCCGCGTCTCCTCCGAGGGCAATTTTGACGGCCGGTTTCGTCAGATCGGCGACCGTTTTGATCTCGAACGGATTGCCTTTCCGGACGACGATCACAGCATGCAAGCGCACGAGCGGGATCGTTTCAGCAATCAGATTTTTGGACCGAGCAAGGGTATTGAAGCTGTCGTCGGCGGGGATAAAAACATCGCCGCGCTTGGCGATTTCGGCGGAGGTCAGGAGCGTCTGAGACGGGCCGTATTGCAATTGGATCTGTGTCTTGAATTCGCGTTCGTATTCGCGCGCGATGGCTTCAACGGGTGCCTTGAGTGCTGGCGCGCAAAATACGAGCAGTGAAGACGGTCGTCCGCTCTCGCCAGACACCGCTGCTTTTTTTTGTGGGGTGAGGATCGTCCAAACAAGCAAACCGAAAACAGCCACGGAAGCGAGGAACAGAATCCAGATGGCGTTTGCTTTTCCATTCAATTGACGCGCGGGCATGAAGGGCTCCATTTCGGTGACGACGATTGGAATTATTCCATACGTATGCAGGGAAATCAAAGCGAAGATCGATTCTTCGCTGCTTGGAATTTGCGTTTCTTAAATCCAAACGATACGATACGTTTTCAATTTCCAACGCTCCGAAACCCACTCTCAGGAACAACACGATGATCTATCGTCGTTTTGGAAAAACCGAATTGCAGATTCCCGTTTTCTCGTGCGGCGGGATGCGCTATCAGCAGTCGTGGAACGATGCCGATCCGTTCTCGAGCGCGAACCAGAAGAATCTTGAAGCAACGATTCACCGCTCGTTGGAACTCGGAATCAACCACATCGAAACCGCGCGCGGATATGGCACGAGCGAAGAGCAACTCGGCCACGTGTTGCCGAATTTGCCGCGCGAAAAAATGATTGTCCAAACAAAAGTTGGCCCAGAGCCCAAGGTCTCGGATTTCCTCAAGAATTTCGACAAGTCGATGAAGCTGTTGAAACTCGATTATGTCGACCTTTTTGCATTGCATGGAATCAACAATGCGGAGCGGCTTGATTGGTCGATTCGCCCGGGCGGATGCATGGACGCGGCGATGAAATTGAAGGAGCAGGGGCGGGTGCGACACATCGGTTTTTCGACGCACAGCAGCTTGCAAGTGATGCTCGACACGCTCAAGGACGGTCGTTTCGAATACATTAATTTACATTGGTATTTCGTCAATCAATTCAATTGGCCGGCCGTCGAACTGGCGACGAAGATGGACGTCGGCGTCTTTATCATCAGCCCCAGCGACAAGGGCGGAAAGTTGTACGCGCCGAGCGAGAAACTCGTGAAGTTCACCGCACCGTTGTCTCCGATGGTCTTCAACGACGCGTGGTGTTTGTCGCATCCGCAGATCCATACGCTGAGCGTGGGGGCGGCGCGGCCGACAGATTTTGACGAGCACGTCAAGGCGCTTCCGTATTTGCAACCGGGCGTGAATACTTCCGCCGTCGTTGGGCCGATCGCGGAGCGTTTGAATAAAGAACTGGAAGCGACGATGGGTGTGGAGTGGATGAAATCCTGGCACAAGGGACTTCCCGAATGGGATCGCGTTCCGGGCGAGGTGAATATCTTCGAGATTCTACGCCTGCGAAATTTCGTCAAGAGCTTCGATATGATTGAGTACGGCAAAATGCGTTACAATCTGCTCGGCAACGCAGACCATTGGTTCCCGGGAAATCGCGCGGACAAGCTCGACGGACTGGACTTCTCTTCGTGTTTGAATGACTCCCCTTTTAAGAGCAGCATTCCGGCAAGTCTGGCAGAAGCTCATTCGATCATGACGGCGCAGGAAGTGAAGCGACTCGGTAAGCATTAACGGCAGGGTGGAGTGCAGAGTGCTGAGTTCCGAGGACAAATTTGTCAGCGTTCTTTACTCGGCACTTATTGACTCGCACAACCCAAGCCGCGCGCTTCTCCCTCACCCCGCGCAGGGGTACCTGCGTCGGCCCTCTCCCCAACAGTTACCATGGAGTTTGGGTTGCAATAAAAAAGCCAGTTGTCTCGAATGAGAAAAGTTCGGAAAGTGTGCATAGCGAGTGAACACTTTTTCAATCTTTTTCACAGGAGCAACTGGCCATGGACAAGTTTATCTTTGCAGGCAATGATTTGCACGACAAAAACATGCTGCTGCGT
>JANXLS010000911.1 GCA_025355035.1 Planctomycetota bacterium
CTTTCGCCGTCACTTCCGGCTCGAAGCCAAACCGCTTTTCATGCAACGGTACCGCCTGTATCACCTCGCGCCGAAACAGCTTGTAGCACGTCTCCATGTCGCTCAAATTCAAATTGCTCGTCATGTTCGACAGCGTCGTCAACCACCCGTTCGCCACACTGTGCCAATAATACAACACCCGTTTCGCCCCTTCGCCCCGGAAGCGCGACCCGAAAACAACATCCGCCTCATGCGCCAAAGCCGGCACCAGCAACCGATAAAACTCCTGCGGATCGTATTCCAAATCCGCGTCCTGAACGATCGCATACACGCCGGTCACATGCTTGAACCCCGTCGCCAGAGCCGCCCCTTTGCCCTGATTCACCTCGTGATAAAACGCCTTCACCCGCGGCTCGCTCGCCGCAATCGCCTTCAACTTCTCGCGCGACTTGTCCTTCGACGCATCATCCACCACAATGATCTCCATCGGCAGTCGCACGCGCAACACCTGAGCGACGATATGCTCCAGCGTGCGCTCTTCGTTGTAACAGGGAATGATCACCGATAGCAGCGGCGGCGTGGCGTTCTCACTGACAGAAGACATAATCAAAATTCTCGGTGGTTGGATATGGAATGAAGTTCTATATCGTCATTTTTGATCCCGATACACAATGGCAAGATTACACCACCCCTCCCGTTTATTGTCGATCCGATTTCTACCCGTCGTTCCATTCGTGAATCGGAGTCGCCGCATAAATCATCGTCATTACCGATGTGATCAAAAATAACCAAACTGTGCGAACATTGATTTCTTTGCTGGTTAATTTTGAATTAACTGTTTAATATGCAGTCAAAACCATTTAACGGAGAAAGAATGAAGATTGCGCGATTCGCGTTGGCTGCGTTGTTCCTTTTGTCCGCAGCGGGACTTTATGCAGCCGACGACAAACCGTGGAAACCCGACGCAGGCGATACGGCTTGGGTGCTCGTCAGCACTGCGTTCGTTTTGGTCATGACGCCCGGTTTGGCGCTGTTCTACGGCGGCATGGTGCGTCGCAAAAACGTGCTGGGAACGATGATGCAAAGCTGGATTTTAATGGGCGTGGTTTCGCTCGAATGGGCGTTAATCGGCTACTCGATCGCTTTCGACAAAGGCAACGCCTGTTTCGGCGGGATGAAATTCGCCGGACTTCCATGGAGCCAATTCAACGGACAGACGCCGTACGGCTACGCGGACACAATTCCGCACCTCGTCTTCATGGCGTATCAAATGATGTTCGCGATCATCACACCGGCGTTGATTTTCGGAGCCGTCGCCGACCGTATGAAATTCAAAGCAATGCTGCTTTTCTCGACGCTTTGGGTGCTGATCGTCTACAACCCACTCGCCCATATGGTTTGGGGATCGGGCGGCCTGCTACATGGCGTCTTTGACGAAAAAACCGGAGCCGCCGATCCCAGCGCGATGTTCCCGGCACTGGATTTCGCCGGAGGCACCGTAGTCCACATTTCGTCTGGCGTCGCCGCACTTGTCGCCTGTCTGGTCCTCGGCAAGCGCCACAATTACCTGAAGGAACAGATGCCCCCGCACAGCCTCGTCCTTTCGGTGATTGGAGCCGGTCTGCTGTGGATGGGCTGGTTCGGCTTTAACGGCGGCAGCGCGCTCGGAGCCAACACGTTGGCCGCGTCAGCGCTCGTCGCCACACACCTTGCCGCAGCCGCTGCAACGTTGGCGTGGGTCGGAGCCGAATGGGCGCACCGAGGTCATCCCAGCATGTTGGGCGGTATCTCTGGAGCCGTCGCGGGACTCGTCGTGATCACGCCTGCCGCCGGATTCGTAACCCCAGGATCGGCGATCATCATGGGAATTCTGGCTGGACCGATTTGTTACGGAGCGGTTGCGTTTGTCAAGGCCAAGCTCAACTACGACGACTCCCTCGACGCTTTCGGAGTCCATGGCGTCGGCGGCATCACCGGCGCCATTCTGACCGGCGTCTTCTGCACCCGCGATGTCAACTCCGCCGGAGCCAACGGTTTACTCGCCGGAAACGCGCATCAAGTCGCCAATCAATTCATGGCCGTCGTCATCACCGTCGTGCTCTCCGCCGTCGCGACATTCGTGATTCTAAAAATCGTCGACGCCCTCGTCGGCCTGCGCATCACAGTCGATGAGGAACAAGAAGGCCTCGACCTCACGCAGCACGGCGAAACCGGATACAATATGTAACGCAGCAATCACCGCTCTCATCGTCCATCCAAAGGCCACGATTCAACGTGGCCTCCCCGCCAGACATCGTTGAAAATAGGTTAACTCAACCGCGCGATGGCCTGTTCAAGCGTGACTTCGTCCTGCGATTTCGCATCGAGATCTTTGAGCATCATCGTCCCCTTCGCGATTTCGTTCCCGCCAAGAATCGCTGCGAACGGGATGCCTTTTTTACTCGCCGCAGAAAGTTGCTTGTCGATCTTCGGTTTCTTCTCGTTGTCCAAGAGCATTTCAGACGCCACACCCGCCGCGCGCAGTTTCCCAAGCAGAGCCAGCGCCGACAAAACGCCTTCGGCGTCCATCGCAACGACGCAGACTTTGCTCGTCGCCGCGCTTTTCTTGACAAGCTTCAATTCCGTCAACCCGGCAAAAAGTCGGTCGATCCCAACGCTGATCCCCACTGCTGGCGTCGCCTTCCCGGAATACCGAGCGATCAAACCATCGTAGCGACCACCCGACATGACACTCCCGAATCCCGGCAAATCCGTCAGGAACGTTTCGTAAACGGTCCCTGTGTAATAATCCAGCCCGCGAGCGATGGAAAAATCGAGCACGTAGGATGCGCTGCCAACCCGTCCTCTTGTCGATCCCACTTGAGCGTCCACGTATTGTTTGACGGCTCGTAATTCAGAAACCGCTTCGTCGCCAACGCTCCCGACCAACGCGCTGAACTGCTCGATCATCGCATCAAAATCGCCTGCAATATCCACGAAACGAATAATCGTCTCGATCTGCTCCGGATTGCATTTCGCATCGGAATCGAGCAACTCGCGAACGCGCTGCTTGCCCTGCGATGGCAGCTTGTCGATCGTACGGAAAATCGCCATCATCTGCCGCTCATCCGCAACAGTGAGCTTCTGCCCCAGCGCCGACAGCACTTTTCGATTGTTGAACCGCACTTCTGCGTTGACGCCCAGTTCTTTCATCACCGCGAAGTCCAAGGCGATACATTCCGCGTCGTACATCAGCGAGGCCGAACCGACGATGTCACAATCGCATTGAAAAAATTCGCGGAAGCGCCCGCGTCCAGGATTCTCCGCGCGCCAGACCGGAGCAACTTGGTAGCGCTTGAACGGCTTCAGTAAATCCGCATATTGAGCCGCAACGCGAGCCAGTGGCACCGTCAGATCGTAGCGCAAACAAACATCGCGCCCGCCGTTATCGCGAAACCGAAACAATAGCTTTTCCGCGTCGCCACCCAATTTGCCCAAGAGAATATCCGTGTACTCCAGCGCTGGCGTTTGCAACGGCGCAAAACCAAATCGCTCGAACACCCGCGTGATCGCCGCAATCATCGCCTGCCGCGGCAGCATATCTTCCGGAAGATAATCGCGAAATCCCTTGAGTGTGCGAGGCTCAATCACAGCCCCGCCCGCCTTCTTCGCCGATTCAAAATCCAGCAATGAAAGCGACGCGCCCAAAAACGCCTTGAGATCGTCAGCAGCAACAAGTGTCTCAACAAGCGGATCGCCCGTTGAGACCGCTATGTTTTCTGAATCGAAGACCCGCCCATCGGCAACAACGGTGCATTTCTCGCTGAACGCGCTGAATGGCGAAGTGTTGCTCGCAGGAGCAGTCAAATCCGTTGCGGAATCTACCTGCGGATGGAAAACGACTTCCCTGTTCAGTAGCTTGGAAAGAATTCCCAAATCAAGCCGTTCGGACGTCAAAAATAACAGTGTAAAACTATCGCCAGAGTCGTTGTAGCGCATACGAAACGCTTTGATGCATTGGTCTGGCGTTATCCCGAATATCTTAATGAGTGTTTCTGCGCGTTCCCTTGGATTTGCTGGTGCGGAAGGGAGTTCACAACGCTTTACAATCGCAAAGCCTTTATTGGTAAATTCAGATTCAAACCCAGCCATTGTACCACCCTGACATGTTCTCACTTCGTAAGCTCGTAAAGAATGAAGACTCTCAAAATTTTAATCGCAAAGATTCACGTTCATTCGCGCTATCCTGTAAAACCTCTTCCCTGTTCCCCGTTATTTCCCATCCCGTGTCAGCAGTACAGTCAAGCGCCTATCCCAAAGCAGCGCCTATATAAATCCTTCAAATCCATCCGCTAGAATCCGCGCAAATCCGCGCAATTCGCGGTAAAATCTCTTCGCCGTTCGCCGTTAATTCCGAACCCCGTTTTCGCGGTATCGCCCCAGCGCGCGGAGCTTCTTGTAACGCTGTTCAAGCAGCTGAGGCAACGGTTGCGCGCTCAGTTCCCCGAGCTCCTTCAGGATCGTTTTCTTCAACATCTTAGCCGCCGCCGCGCGATCGCGATGCGCTCCGCCCAACGGTTCCGGCACGATCCCATCGACGATGCCCAGCCGCAGCAACTCCGGCGCCGTGATGCGCAACGCTTCCGCGGCATCGGCTTTGCGGTCGGCGTCTTTCCACAAAATCGACGCGCAACCTTCCGGGCTGATCACGCTGAAATACGCAAATTCCTGAATCAGCAATCGATCGCCCACACCAATTCCAAGCGCGCCCCCCGAGCCGCCTTCGCCGATAACGACGCAGACGATCGGGACTTTCAGGCCGGACATGATCATCAAGTTGTACGCGATAGCCTGAGACTGCCCTCGCTCTTCGGCACCGATGTCCGGAGCTGCGCCCTTTGTATCGATCAAACAGACGATGGGCAGTTTGAGCTTCTCAGCGAGCCGCATTTTCAGCAGCGCTTTTCGGAACCCTTCAGGCTGCGGCGAACCGAAATTACAGATCGATCGTTCGTGAACGTCGCGCCCTTTGTGCTGGCCGACAAGCATGAATCGAACGCCATCGACTTGCGCGAGCCCCGAGAGAATAGCGCGATCATCGGCAAACGTGCGGTCGCCATGCAATTCGATAAAATCTTCGCACATCATTTCGACGTAATCGGCCGTCTGTGGGCGATGCACGTGCCGCGCCATCTGAATCCGGTCCCACGCCGTCAATTTCGCACAAATGTCCTTCTGCGCCAGTTCGCGCTGACCGATCTGCCGCTGTATCTCGGACGACAGATCGACGTTGTTTTGCTTGCACAGATCTTCCAATTTGCGGATGCGGTCGTCGAAATCTTTCAACGCAGATTCAAACGATAGATAGTGACTGCCGGACGGACGGATCGACATAAGCGGGGTCTCGTGTAACGCATGCCTTAACCATTCAAAGTAAGCCGCTTAAAATACCTTCAGGCCGACGCGAATTCAACGAAATTAACTTCAAGAGATCACGACTCAAAGTTGAACGTTCAACGTTCACAATTAAAACGCGCTACGCCCCGATTCCGAATTTGATTTTTGCGCGCCTCCTTTATGATGCGAACGGTTGAGTAAACTGCCACCGAGGACTCGAATGGATCCGCGCCAAATAAATGTGATTGTAACCGAGGGCGGCAAATGCCCGCTCCTGAACGTCGGCGATTCGTTGAGCATCTGCGACAACGAGATCAGGATGCACTCCGGCAAAATGTGCATGCGGGCGCTCGACGCCCTTTACGTCCAACTGCCCGCGTGTCTGCGCGCGGCGTCACCGAAAGAAGTGTATTCGCACGGACCCCTGCATTGTTCTCGCGCGTTCTGCGGCGTAACATTTCGCATCGAAGTCCTGCCGGTCGGATCGTCGAGGAAAACGGACCCGCTCACGGACACGCGCCGTGGCAATGCGCGCCGCGCCGCGATCGCCGGAGCCATGTTGCAAAATCTCGGCAGCTTCATGGAACGCGTTCCGTCCGAAGTGTCCTCGCGCTTGATGCGCTCCAGCAGCCTCGAGACTTTTAACAACGGTGAGACGATTCTGGCTGAAGGCGAGGTGAACGACAAGTTGTTCATCGTCGGCGACGGCGAAGTCTGCCTCACGCGCCGCTTTCCGCTCGCCAGCGAAGATTCGTTTCTGGCTGTTCTCGGCGTCGGCGAATGTTTCGGCGAAATGTCGCTGTTGACCGACCAGAACAACCAGATCACCGTCCGCGCGCACCCGACCGCGACCATCTACACGCTCGATCAGGAGGCCGTGTACCGATTGATGAACACGTCCGCTCATTTCAATCTCGCGATGAGCCAGATGCTCGCCGACCGCCTGCGCGTCTTCCTCGCTACCATCGAAGACGAAGTTCGCCCCGGCATGCGCGGCGATCTGGCGACCATTCCCGTCGTCGATCTCGTCCAGGCGCTCAACGCGACGCGTCGGTGCGGAACGTTGGTTCTCTCGCACGGTCTGCTCGAAGGACGCATCGTCTTCGAAAAAGGCAAATTGATTGGCGCAACATTGGGGACCGAATTCGGTGACGATGTGTTCTATGTGTTGGCGGATTGGCACGTAGGAAACTTCAGTTTCGAAACAACGAAGGATGACGTCGACGAAACTCAGCGCATTCAGAAAGACACACTGAATCTCTTGATGGAATTCGCCCGCCGAATGGACGAATCCGGCCGCTCGCGAAACTCGTCAATTATCCGAAAATCCGGGATAGTAAAACGCGACTGAGCGGAATGATAATGGTGTTGAAATTGGAGGCTCCCTACGAATTTTCGGACTCCAAGCGACGCCTCAAAACGGGTACATCCCGTAACCCAAAGGACTCCGTTATGCTCCGCACGTCTACGAACTTCCTCACGCTCATCGCACTCCTGCTGATGCTGAGCGCAGTTCTCGTCTCAGCCGCCGATACCAAACCGGCGTTGACCGACGACGAGAAGAAGGACGGCTGGACACTTCTTTTCGACGGCGAAACAACCACCGGTTGGAAGAAGATCGGCGCCAAGGAATTTCCGACAGACGCGTGGGACATCGTCGATGGCTGCCTGCATCGAAAGAATGGACACGGCAACGACATCGTTACGACGGACACATACGAAAACTTCGAATTGTCGCTTGAATGGAAGATTGCCCCAGGCGGAAACAGTGGTGTTAAATACCGCGTTGCGGATAAGCCGGGCGCTGGCTTCGGGCCGGAAATGCAGGTGCTCGACGACAGCAAGCACCCCGATGGAAAAGATCCCAAGTCATCGGCCGGTTCGTTGTATTTACTCTTCGCGCCGAACGAAAAGAAAAAACTAAAGCCCGTGGACGAGTTCAATGTCGCCAAAATCGTCGTGAGTGGCAACCACGCCGAACATTGGTTGAACGGAGAAAAGATCGTCGAATATGATTTCTTCAGCGATGAATGGAAAGCCGCCGTCGCAGCCAGCAAATTCAAAGGCAAGGCCAACTACGGCCTTCCAGCCAAAAACCACATCCTGTTGCAGGACCACGGCAACGAAGTTTGGTTCCGCAACATCAAGATCAAAGTGCTTCCGACGAAGTAAGGGCCTGTAAAATAATAAACTGAAGAAGTCCGCCGCGTATTTCGGCCTGGGTCGAGGCGGACGCGAAAGAAGATATACGAGTGTATCTCTGACTGAGCGTTCAACGAAGAACCAGGCCGAAAGACGCAAGCAATTCTTCAGTTTATTGTTTTACGGGCCCTAAGCTTGTAGTTCGGGGTAACGGCAAAGAATACGCTCAAAGCTCCGCACTCCTCACTCTCATCCCTTCAGATATTTCTTCAAATAAGTCCCGGTAAAGCTGCGCGATTCGGCGCAAATTTCCTGTGGCGTTCCCTGCGCGACAACCGTCCCGCCGCCTTCGCCGCCTTCCGGGCCCATGTCAACGATCCAGTCGGATTGCTTGATCACGTCGAGATTGTGTTCGATGATGATCGCGCTGTTCCCAACCTCAACAAGTCTCTGCAATACATCCAGCAATTTCGCGATGTCGTGAAAGTGCAAGCCTGTCGTCGGTTCGTCGAGCACGTACAGTGTGTTGCCTGTTGCGCGCTTGGCCAGTTCGAACGCGAGTTTGATGCGTTGCGCCTCGCCGCCGCTGAGCGTGTTGCTCGATTGGCCGAGCCGTATGTAGCCCAGCCCAACGTCGTGAAGCGTCTGAAGAACGTCGTGAATTTTCGCGTGGTTCTTAAATTTTTCGAGCGCTGCATCGACCGACAGCGCCAGCACGTCCGCGACCGACATGTCCCGGAATTTTACTTCCAGCGTTTCGCGATTGAAGCGCTTCCCCTTGCATTGTTCGCATTGAACATACACGTCAGCGAGAAAGTGCATTTCGATCAACTTCTGCCCTTGGCCCTGGCATTCCTCGCAACGACCGCCTTTGACATTGAACGAAAATCGTCCTCCATTGTAGCCGCGAATTTTCGCTTCGGGTAGCGACGCGAAAAGCTTTCGGATTTCATCAAAAACGCCCGTGTACGTCGCCGGATTGCTGCGCGGCGTGCGGCCGATCGGGCCCTGATCGATGTCGATGATCTTGTCCACTTCGCCCGACGTGATC
>JANXLS010000936.1 GCA_025355035.1 Planctomycetota bacterium
ACTCGGCCTCAATTCCGAACCCTACACAATCGTCTTTCGCAAACCTGGCGAAACCCAAGTCCGCGAATTCGAACTGAGCATTCCCAACGTCCCAGCTCCGTAGACGGCCCAACGACTACTTTTTCACCGCCCGGTTGACGCGCTCCACATTCGCCGTGGCCCGTTTCAATTCGGCCTGTACTTCCGCGTTCTTCGGATCACCCTTGGCGAGTTCCTTGCGAATCTCCAGCGACTTTTCATACGCGACCAGCGCCTCATCCCATTTCCCAAGCTTGCTGCCAATGTCGCCCATCTTTTCCTCCGCCTGAGCTAAATCGCGCCGGGCCAGCGCGTTTTGCGGATCCATCGCGGCAAGCGCTAATCGTATATCCCGCGACCGGGTATACTGTTCATTCGCTGTTTTCGGATCGGCAACGAGCAGACTCGCGTCGCCCATCTTCTCACACGCCACCGACATTTCGCGCCGCACCGTCGCGCTCTTGCCATCCATCTCCATTCGCTTTCCGCGAATGCCCAGCGCCCGTTTGTACGATTCCAACCCGCCCGAAAGGTTTCCTTTTTTCAAAAACGCGTCGCCCAATTTCACCAGCGCTTCCGCCAGATCCCCTTGAGCCTGCCCGCTCTTTTTGTTTTCATCCGCCAGCGTCATCCGAATATCGAACGCCAATTTATACGCAGCCTGAGCGCCGTCCGCATTGCCGGTCAATAGGTTCGCATCTCCCACACCGATGTACGCCATCGATAAATCGCGCTGCGCCTCCTTGCTGCCGGGATCTTGGATCGCCAGCTTCTGACGGACTTCCAACGCATTTTCATACGCATCAAACGCCGCTTCCGCATTGCCCATCTGCATGTGCACATCGCCCAGACTCGTGTACGCATACGACAAGTAGCGCTGCGCCAGAACGCTCAACGGGTCCTGCTTGCACAGGTTTTTCAACACATCCAATGCATTCTGATACGCCTCGAGTCCCGACGTCACATCACCTTGCTGAACAAACAACCGTCCGCGCCCGATGTACGCGCCAGATAGATCGCGCTGCGACTCCATGTCCTTCGGATCGTCCGCAGCAAGTGACTTGCACAGATTCAACGACCGCTCCAGCATTGCCCGTGCCTCGCCGATCTGCCCCGTTTGCAGCGCCAGAAATCCAATCCGTCGGCACATCTCCGAAAGGTCGCGCAACGCCGCTCTGCCCTTCGGCTCATTCTCGGCAATCGCTTCGCGCAATTCGAGCGCCTTTTTATATGACGCCATTCCATCCGCCGAATAACCGATCTTCGCACGCTGACTTCCGAGCGCCAAAAGTACATTCGCAACGTCACGCATCGCATCGCTATTTTTCGGATCAGCTTTTAGCAGCGTTTCGCGAATCGCGAACGATTTCTGCAACGCTTCCATCGCCGCTTCTGCGTTTCCTTTCCGTCCCAGCACTTCACCGAACTTCATCAAACTCATCGCCAGATCGCGTTGCGCGCGTACATTCGACGGTTCCGCTGCAGCCAGTTCCTTCGTGCCATCCAACGCACTCTGAAAACACTCCGCCGCGTCCTGGGTCTCGCCCATCTCCACTGATATCTCGCCGAGCTTCAAAAACGCCAGCGCGACCTGCCGTTTCGCATCCATCGAATCCGGCATCACTTCCGACGCCTTTTTGAATCCATCAAGCGTGTTTCGCAAAAGACGTTTCTTGATCGTCTGCTGCCCGGGCAATGTTCGAAACAATTCTTGAATGTCCGCGAATTGACTATCCAGCGTCTTCGTCAACAAATCGCCGCGTTCGCCGGAGATGCGCAACGTCTGCTTCAACTCCGTGCTCTGCGTCTCAACGATTTTCTTCTGATTCTCAGCTTCCACACGAAGCACGTTCTCTTCGTTCCGAGCCGCCCGCACCCACAAAAATGCGATCGTGATCCCAACGAAAACCATCGCCGCCAGTCCGATCGCAACGCGTCGCGTCAGTTGAACGTTTCGCTCCTTGATCGCCAGATTCTCAGCAACCGCCGCGCGATGCGCGCGATACGCGTCGTTCTCCGGCCAC
>JANXLS010000964.1 GCA_025355035.1 Planctomycetota bacterium
CGTTCTTTGCTCGAAATCTTGAGTTCATCGATGACGGCATAGGTGCCGTCTTCGGGCAGATGGTGGTAGATCCACGTGCACATATCCTGATTGAGATTGTTGACGCCGAAGACTTTGTTGACGGGGTCCTCGATGCCGGCGGGATCGGCCCACTTCCATTTGACGGGCTGGCCGGTTACGCCGAAACCGGATGACGGCACCCATTTCGTGTTCTTAACATTACCGATGAATTCGCGGGAGTCGCCCGTTTTATCGGCGTTGCTACCTCGACCATTCACGTAGCCCGTGTCGCCGATGTCGCACGGAGCCGTGAAGCCAACTCCATCGGCGTGCGTGTTGGGAAGGCTGGCCCAATACTGGGAGAGAAATTTGGTTGGAGTAACGCCGCTTTTCATTTCGGGCGTTGTTTGAGTACTGATGAATGGACGCGCCATGTTGTTGACAATGCCGTCCGTTTGACCGGCGGTGCCGTCATTGCCAGAAACCCAGTGTCCGTCGCCGAGGCCTCGTTTGACTTTGGGGCCGCCTTGATAGCGCCAGCGCACTCCGACATAGCCCCAGCGGAACGGTTGAACGCGGAAGCTGGGAGATTCTTCGTGTCCGCCGCTCATGGGGGCGTAACTGTTCAGATTCACTTTCGGATTTTGAACGGGATCGTGCCAAAGAAACCGATTCGGCACCCAATTATATCCGCCGTGCAGATTCGATAGCATGTCCAAATCGCGGTAGTGATCATCCTGAACAGGAATTTTGCCATTTTCCATGTCATTGCCTTCAAGCGTAAAATTCAAATCGTCCGTGCGATGGTGGTTGCCGCTGACGTAGGCTTTACTCGTTCCAGCAGGGTCTTCGACGGTGCAGACTGTAGCTCCGTGTTTTTTCAGATAGAGCGCGCGGCAAGCGGTGCCGCCTTCGGAGTAGCCGGGGTTGGTGGCGTCGAAAAGAGGATGCGTGTGGTGGTCGTTGTGGTGCCAGACGGGTTTCATCCACATCGTGACGAGGTTCCCATCTTTCGATCCGGGATTGAAATTCAGTTTGGCATTGCCCGGTGTTTCGGTGTCCGTCGCGCGGGTCGAGCCGTCGCCGAAACAATACTTCAACGTCGATTCGTTTCCGGAGACACCCGGCCCTGAGAGGTAGACGCCGTCGGAGCGAAGATCGCCCTGGCGCAGTGTCACGTTCTCCCAATAATTCGTGGGGTCCAGCGCCAAGAGACAATACGAGAGGACGTTGAATCGGAAGACGCTGGGACGTGTGCCTGTCGGCGGGTCGCTCCAGCCGTCCCAACCGGGGGACGATTGGCGCCATGAAAAACCCGCGGGCGCACTGGGGAGATCGGTGTCGATGTCGATCAACGTGTCGTTCATCACGCCCAGCAAACCGCAGGTGTCAACGATGTTGATAACCAGCTCGAAGTGAAGAAGTGACACATATCTACGAAAGGTAAATAGTTATGAAAAAAGCAGTCATGTGTATTGTGCAAACTAAAGTTCAGGCTGATTCAATCGTAGGC
>JANXLS010001059.1 GCA_025355035.1 Planctomycetota bacterium
CCCAGCGTACCCGGGACTTCATGACGTGGTTCGCGAAGGGGATGCGATGGCCGACTCGACGCGCTCGGCATTTGATTTCTTCTCGGCGGACACGTTCAATTATGTGACGTTTGACATTAGCGCCAATGGAAAGACGCTGACGGTGAATACGATCGGAATCAATTCGTACGCGGCGAACACGTTCCCGGCATACGATGCGGTAAACAATCCATTGCGCACGATTTTGAGCTTTCAGGTCGATGCCTATGTCAACCCCGTCTCGATCGCTGCGTCTCCTGCGGCGGGTGGTACAGGCTCCCCGATTCCGTTGAGCGTCACGACGACGCTCGCACCGGCGACGGTCCAGCCGACGGTTTCGATTCTTGCCAGCACGTTGCCGACAGGTGCGGCGTTGAACGTCGGCACGCTGAACAACGGCATTTACACTCTGACGCAGGCACAATTGGCGGGGTTGTCCATCACGGTTCCGACAGCTGGCAACTACACGTTGAACTTTACGGCGAATACACTCGACACGGGCGGGTTCCAGACGGGCGCGGCGAAGACGACGCTGGCGTTGATGGTGACGGCCAACGCGGCACCGGTCGCTCAAAACGGATCGATAGTCGTCAACGGCGTCAATGCGACGACCGGAACGCTGGTTGCGACGGATGCCGAAAAGGATCCGTTGACGTTCTCGATAATCACCAATGGCACGAACGGAACGGCGACGATCACGAACGCTTCGACAGGCGCGTTCAGTTACACGGCCAAATCAAACAACTTCGCCTCGGACAGCTTCACTTTCGTCGCGAAGGACGCGACGAACACGTCAAACACTGCGACGATCACCGTCGGCGTGGTTCAACAGGTTGTGCCTCCGACAGCGGTCATCGCGCCGATCAGCGCCAGCAATTTCGTTGCGCC
Source organism: Planctomycetota bacterium (assembly GCA_025355035.1). Taxonomy (GTDB): domain Bacteria; phylum Planctomycetota; class SZUA-567; order H5-PLA8; family H5-PLA8; genus JANXLS01. Next base: position 907 of record JANXLS010001059.1, read on the forward strand.
GGTCAGCATCGCGTTCGACGGTTCGGCGTCGGCTCCCGGCATCACGAAGTACGCGTGGGACTTCGGCGACGGTTCGACGGGCGTCGGCGCATCGCCGACACACACGTTCACATCGTCAGGATCGTTCACGGTATCGTTGGTCGTGACGAATGGTGCTGGGACGAGCGCTCCGGCGACCGTGACGATCAATATCAACAAGGCAACTCTTGCCGGAAGCTTCAAACGAATGGGAATCGCGACCTGCAAGTATGAAGTGACGCTGCCAGACTCGATTCCAGTCGGAACGAAATCGGTACTGACAATTGGTAAGTTCACGGTCACGTTCCTGAAGTTTGCGGACGGAAAAACGACCAGCACAGCGGGGTGCAGACTGCATGTGTCGGGCAAAACGCTGACGTTCAGCATTAAGACAGACGCGACGAAGCTCTTTGGAACGCCGTTGCCGTCGGTCGGAGCGAAGACTATTCCGGTCAACTATAACGGAAGTATTTTGCCGCAGACAATTACGTTCTCATACGTGAAGCCCACCACGACGTTCCAGTAAACTGGAATGGATACTGAAACTGTAAGTGAAACTCGCCGCCAAATTTTGGCGGCGAGTTTTTTTGTGTCGGAAAAGCGATGCGATGAACGGCCTCGGCGGTTCTAGGCTGATGACGTTTTTCCTGAAATCCGCGCTTTACGTGGAACTTTCAGTCTTAAAGTTGGTTGTCCGTCGCGATCGCCGACTTCATTCTGGACCGCCCAAATTTACTCAAGGCGCGACGTTTAGTTTTTCTTTCAACACCCAGGCGGTCCATTCGGACTGGGCCGGGGAGAATTGGCGTTGGGAGACTTTGACGAAGTCTGAGAAGCGCTGGGGGTTTTCGAAACGGATGCCGTAGGAACCGTCGGCGAAGGCTCCGCGGCCGCTGAAGAATATTGAACCTTTATTGTCGACGTCGATCGTCAGGTCGTGATTGGAGTAGATCACAGAGTCGGCGACATGCGATTCGGTGCCATAGCGCTGGATGGACATCGTTCGCGCCACCAAGCCGCCGGTGACCAGGAGCAGGATGACGGTTGCGGCGATCAAGACTTTTGCGACAGAATAGTAGACTTGGGGATTGAACAGGTCTTGGCGGTTGAAGTTCATCTTCGCCGGGATGGCCTGTTCGATGTCGTTGAAACGGGCCAACACCGGCTGCACGGCGCGTCCGGTAAAGCTCTGGATGTCGTTGATTGCGACGGTGTCCATGGGGTCAGCCATGGCGAGGCGCAGGACGTTGTTGCTCTCTAGGGACAGAGGGATGACGCTGTATTTTCGGCATAGGTAACGCGGCAGAACAGCCTTCACGTCATCACGAAATTCGTCAGCGACTTTCAGTATCGGAAGATTCAGTTGCTGAGAGAGGGCCAGCGTGAGGTGCTCAACGTCGATCACTTTCATTTGGATGAGGATGGAACCCAGACGGCGCATCCCGCCCACCTGTGATCGAAGCGCCTGTTCCAATTGTTCTTTGGTGATCAGGCCCCGCTCAACGAGGATTTGCCCAAGCGGCATTCGACTACCGGATTTGGCCTGCGCGTCCATAACCTCTTCTCCAAACTTTTTCGGCCGCTGTGCCAAAGGAGGATTTTGCGTCTGCTCACGTCGCTTCAGTGACCGTGTGCCCAGAGCGGAGATGCTACTCATTGGAAGGAGTCGAGTCAATCGCAAAAGCTTCGCGAACAGGCAGCGTAAACTGATGTTTTACGGGGAAATACATCGACATTCATTATCCTCAACATCAGGAGTAGAATGAAGAAATTGAGGCATTGGATACGCTGGGATTCGTGTTGTTGCCGCGACTATTTAATCGTGTAGATCGCGTTCGCGTCGCCGGTGAAGGTAGAATCGCCGATGACCATGGTGACGGTGAGCGGAAGGGAGTGCGTTCCCTTTGATGTGTCGGTGATGATGTCCGTGACGAGGTGGAAGATCTGCGCCTTTTTCACGTTCAACACGTATGGTACGTTGGTCGTCGTGATTAATCCCTTAGCTGTCTTGGCGTTGATTTTGAAGGTTCTGTCGGTGCTCACGCCCTTGGAAGTCAGCGTGACCGGATGAGAGAATCCACTGATCGTGATGATGGCGTTGGCGTTGCTCAGATTGAAACCGACAGGCAGCGGGACCGTTCCGAGCACGACGATCGTATCGCTTGCTGTTTTCAGATCGAAGATCATCAGAACGTTGGAAACGGTCATTGGAGTTGAAGGTGTGACGACCGAGGCGCTGAGGTTCTGCGAGGTGATTCCGCCTTTGCCATCGGATACGGTCAAAACGACATTGTATGAGC
>JANXLS010001093.1 GCA_025355035.1 Planctomycetota bacterium
TCCGAATCACTCGCTCGCGCGGACGAATTGGATCAACTGCTCGCCGACGGAAAATCGAATGCGTGGCCGCTCCTCGGAATTCCGTTCGCAATCAAAGACAACATCGACCTCGCGGGAATCCCGACAACCGCAGCGTGTCCGGATTACGCCTATGTGCCGAAGCACTCCGCGACAGTCGTTCAGAAATTGATCGCCGCCGGAGCGATTCCCATTGGCAAAACGAACCTCGACCAGTTTGCGACGGGCCTCGTCGGTGTGCGATCGCCCTATGGCGCGTGTGAAAACGCCTTTGATCCCAGCCGCATTTCAGGCGGATCCAGTTCCGGATCTGCCGTCGCCGTTGCGTTGGGACACGTCAGCTTTTCGTTGGGAACGGATACTGCTGGATCGGGCCGCGTTCCGGCAGCCTTCAACAATCTCGTGGGATTAAAGCCAACCAAAGGCGTGCTCAGCACGCGCGGCGTCGTCCCGGCCTGTCGATCGTTGGATTGCGTCTCCATCTTCGCACTGACATGCGCGGACGCGTCGCGCGTCTTCAACGTTGCGCGGGGTTTCGATCCCGAAGCCTTGTACTCGCGCGTCGAAGCCGACGCGGCGTTTCCACCCGGCGACGCATCGAAACCGTTCACCTTCGGGGTGCCGCCGCGAAGCCAGTTGCAGCCCTTTGAAGACGCCGCGTACGAAGCTCTTTTTACGCGCGCCGTGCAACGCTTCATTGAATTGGGCGGACGAAAAGTCGAGATTGATTTCACTCCGTTTCGCGAAGCTGCCGAGTTGCTCTACAGCGGCCCGTGGGTCGCCGAACGCTACACCGTCTTGAAAGATTTTATGAAAGCGAATCCCGATGCACTGTTTCCAGTCACGGCAACCATCATTTCGAACGGCGCTAATTTCAGCGCCGCCGATACGTTTGCCGCACAATACACATTGGAAGACTGCCGCCGCCGCGCCGCGATGGAATGGAAGAAGATGGACGTGTTGCTGACTCCGACAGCCTCATCCCTCTACACGATCGACGCCGTCAAAAGGGATCCCATTTCGCTGAACACAAAATTGGGTTACTATACCAATTATGTGAACCTGCTGGATTGCAGCGCACTCGCCCTTCCAGCCGGATTTGATTCGCGAAAATTGCCCGGCGGTGTGACGTTGATCGCCCCTGCGTTCAAAGACGGAGCGCTCGTCGCCTTGGGCGCAGCATACCATCAACATCTCAATGGACGCTTGGGCGCGACAGACGTGTTATTATCGGACGTCAAGCCCGCACACTAAAAACGATCCAAAATTGGAGCTTCAAAACATGTCGCAGAGTAAGACCGTTCGCTTGGCTGTGGTGGGAGCGCATTTGCGCGGCCAACCGTTAAATTCGCAACTCACCACATTAAACGCGCACTTCTCACTCGCATGCAAAACACAAGCGTCGTACCGCTTATTCGCTTTGGCAGGAACCGTCCCGCCCAAACCGGGATTGGAATTCGTTAAAGAAGGTGGCGTCGCGATCGACGTTGAAGTGTGGGAATTGGGCCTCGAACAATTTGGTGCGTTCACCGCTGCCGTTCCGCCTCCATTGGCAATCGGGACGTTGTTCTTGGAAAGCGGCGAAGCCGTGAAAGGATTCGTGTGCGAACCCTTCGCGCTCAAGGGCGCTACAGACATTTCCCAATATGGTGGTTGGAAGAACTATTTAGTGAGTCCTGCATGGCGAACGCAGTCATCCATATCCACCCCGTGAGAGGTTGTGAATAAATCGATTCGATATCACGTAAGTCCTTAAAGCACGTCGCAAATTTCACCGATGCGAAAGGACTTATGAAAACGACTTTGATTTATTCACATTCTCTGAGGGGTGAACGAAGGTAGCCAGAGGTTGAGACCGTACTCGGTCGATACCCATGGTCACGACAGGTTCCGCACTCCGGAAGGGTGAAAAGAATTTCGCGCCAATGAGCGTGACCATCTTGGTTGGAACGGTGACTCGACTTTTGCTATCCTGGGCTCGAGAGCCGTGATGAAATCGATCAGTCCTTTGATTAAAATTGCCATGAAGTTTCACCACCTCTCAACCGTCCTTACGAAACGTCAATCGGCATTCATTTAAAGCGAACAACGAAAAACATTTTCGCACATGACAAAAATACGTCCCGCTATAAAGTAATTCAACTTTCCGTGACTTTTTGGTGGCCCGTTTGTGAGTTTTTGGGTAGTCCCGTGCAGGCCCGCGAGTCCTTTACATGCCAAGTGAACTCTCCAAGTTTCTCGACCCAAAAACGCTGACCAAAGTCAGCAACCTGGACCTCAAAGCGCGGTTGATTGTCGAGGGCTACATCTCCGGGCACCACAAGTCTCCCTTCCATGGCTTCAGCGTAGAATTTGCCGAACACCGCGAGTATTCGCCGGGCGACGACTTCAAGCATCTGGACTGGAAAGTCTGGGCGAAATCCGACCGCTTTTACATCAAGCAATACGAAGAAGAGACCAATCTTCGCAGCTTCATTTTGATGGATACCAGCGAGTCGATGAAATACGCCTCGCCGGGTAACATTTCCAAGCTCGAATATGCCAGCTACATCGCCGCCAGTTTGAGCTACATGATGATCCGGCAGCAGGATTCCGTCGGCATGGTGCTCTTCGACAACAAGATCAAAAAATTCTTGCCCGCCTCCGCGTCGCCCGCGCATCTCCGTTTGCTGCTTCACGAATTGAACAACATCGTCCCCGAGCAGAAAACCGACACGGGAATGATCTTTCACGAACTGGCCGAACGCATCAAACGCAAAGGCCTGATCATCATTCTCTCGGATCTTTTCGACGATCCGGCGAAGCTGCTATCGGGTCTTCAGCACTTCCGCTATTTGCGTCACGAAGTAATCGTCTTCCAGATTCTCGACGATTTCGAAACGCGTTTTCCGTTCGACAACATGACCCAGTTTGAAGGCTACGAAGGCTGGGAGGAATTGATCTGCGACCCGCGTTCGCTGCGCAAAGGCTATTTGGAAGAATACACAGAATTCACCGACAAATTGAAACGCGGCTGCCGCAACAACAAAATCGATTTCGTCCCCATTTCAACCAATCAGCCGTTGGACATTGTGTTAACAGCGTATTTGGCAACAAGGGCGAACAGTCGCGCAAAATGAGATTTTAAAAAAAGTGCTGAGTGCTGATTGCCTCGCGAGCGTAGCGAGCCGTCGCCGTTCCCCTCTCCTGTTGGGGAGAGGGCGGACGAGCGCTGCCGGTCGCACTCGCGGGGTGAGGGGGGAGCGTGATCCTTTAGCTGTGCGCGGGTGAATAAGTTCGTCGAAGTCAGAGCAGTAAACGGGAGATGCAATGATTTCTCGATTTGAGGATTTGATTGCATGGCAGAAGGCCCGGATACTCACGCGCCGGATTTATCAAGCGACGCGGCAAAAAAGCGTTTTCGAAGGATTTCGGATTGTCGGGACAAATTCAGCGATCGGCAGTCTCGATCATGTCGAACGTTGCAGAAGGATTTGAACGGTGGGGCACAAAAGAATTTCATTTTTTTCTAACCGTGGCTAAAGCGTCATGCAGAAGTTCGCTCGTTGCTTTACGTGGCATTGGATGTCGGATACGTGACAAAGAAGGAGGAGTGGCAGGAACTCAGCGATTTGGCAATAGAAGTAGGACGAATTGTCAGCGGCCTACGACTGTCATCCAATAAGGATTTCCAAAATAAAAAAGGAGCACCCTCACCCCTCCACCCCTAACCCTCAACCCCCTTTTACTCGGCCCCTTTTTAAGAACGCAACTCCAAGCACTCGGCACTCAGTACTCGGCACTTTTTTGCTCGGCACTCAGCACTCGGCACTCGGCACTTAGGATTTACTCTTGGATCTCTTTCTCCATAATTGGCTCGCGGCGGCTGGTGCTGCGGGGGCTTCGATCCCGATCATCATCCACCTGTTGAACAAGCAGCGGTATAAGAAGGTGGTGTGGGGGGCGATGCACTGGCTGTGGGCCAGCTTCCGCAAGTCGCGCCGTCGGTTGCAGGTCGAGCAGCTTTTGCTGCTGATTCTCCGCACCCTCATTGTGCTGCTGCTGGCTCTGGCGCTGGCACGACCCATTCTGCAAAAAGCGGCCGGGTTCTTCGCCGGTCGCCCGGCCACACACCGCGTGATCGTCCTCGACAATTCGTACTCCATGAGCCAGATTGTCAACGGCAAGCCGTTGTTTGAAAAAGCAAAGACACTGGCGGGCGAATTGGCGGCGCAAATGTCAGGCGGCGACGAGTTGGATATTTTGCTGACGGGAACCGGTTCCAGCGATGCAAACAGAGACGATCTGCTCGTCAACAGCCGCGAATTAGCAAAAAAGGGCGACATCGCCAACCAGATTAATTCCGCTGTGGTGGGCGACGGCGGGACCGATATGCCGCGAGCGATTGCGGCAGCATGCAAAATCATCAACGAACGCAAATCGAAGAATCCGCGCCGCGAAATCATCGTGATCACCGATACGACGCGCAACGCCTGGCTGCGTCCCGATCAGCAGCCGCGCCACGTCGAAGGTGCGGACGAAGCCGCGATCGTCGATGCGATGGCGAATCCCAATACGAAACCGAAGATCGTCATCATGCGCATTCCAGGCGACGCGAACGTCAACAACTTCGCGGCCGCGGGAATCGAGATCGACGAGAAAGTCCTGCCCGCGCACGTCGATAAGCAGCTCGTTGGGACGATCCACAGTTTCTCGACGAAAGAAACGCGTGACTTGAAAGTGAAGATGAAGATCGACGCCGACGAAGTCGCGACCGAAGGGCTAGGAAAGATCACGCACGACAAACCCGAATCGGTGACCTTTCGCCACGCCTTCAACGAACCGGGTTCACACGCGGTGACGATCGAAGTCGACAGCGGCGACGTTCTGCCCAACGACAATTTTGCGTATCTGGCGGTGGACGTGGAAGACCAATTGAAGGTGCTGTGCGTCGATGGCCAGCAGCGCGCTGGGCCCAACGCGAGCGCGATGGACTTTTTGCGCCAGGCGCTTTCGCCGTCCAAGAGCGAAGAAATCAACGCGGGCAAAATGCCGTTGTTCCCAGAAGTGATCAGCGACAGCGCGTTCATGGAGGCGAATCTCGACAACTATCGCTTGATCGCCATGGCGAATGTTGCTGCATCGATGCTGCCAAAAGAAAAAGTGACCGCGCTGATTCAATACGTGAAGCAGGGCGGCTCGCTGCTGATCTTTTGTGGCGACCGCGTCGATCCGGCAATTTACAATCAGCAGTGGGGTGAACTACTGCCGATGCCGCTGGGCGAACCGGTCGGTTCTGGCGATCCCGACGGCGCGAAAGATGTCTTGAGCGACAAGGACCTGGACCACCCGGCCATTGCGAAATTCAAAGGCGTCAAAGGCCTTTCGCTGGCTCAAATGCAGACGTTCAAGCGATTCAAATTCGTTCAGAAAATTCCGGACGCTTCGAAGGATCCCGCTGCAAACAAAGAAGCGCAAGACAAAGCCAAGGACGAATCGGTTCGCGTGGTTCTCGCGTACGACAATGGCGATCCGGCGGCAGTCGAAAAGAAACTGGGCGAAGGTCGCGTGATTGTGTTCGGAACGACGGCCGACAAGTCGTGGAACAATTGGCCGACGAAATCCATGTACATGCCGCTGATCAACTACGTCGCGCTCGACTTGATCGCACCGTCATACCTTCAGCGCAACAAATTGGTCGGAGAACGCTTCACGGTACAGATTCGCCGGCAGGATCTGGGCGCCGCGCGTCGCGAAGGCATCCGCTTGACCGATCCCAGCGGCGAGACCAGCACGATGGAAGTCAATCTCGAACACTCCAACGCAGAAAGCATCCCATTGAAACGCGCGGGCATTTACACCGCAAAAATTCCAGGCGATGTGGCGCGGTTGCTGCATTTCGCGGTCAATCG
>JANXLS010001107.1 GCA_025355035.1 Planctomycetota bacterium
CTTCCTGGACCCAGAGGATCGGCGTGGTTGGTGCGTAATGAGACAGCACCGCCTTCAAGGGATCGACGGGCAAGGGATAGATCTGTTCCAAGCGGACGATGTCGATGTCGGTGCGTTTCTTTTCGTCGCGTTCGGCGACGAGTTCGTAGTAGATTTTTCCGCTGCAGAGCAACACGCGCGACACGGGCTTACCCTTCGATTGCTTGCCGTCGGCGATGACGCGCTGGAAACTGCCATCGGCCAATTCGTCGAGCGTTGAGACGGCTTGCGGGTGGCGCAGGAGGCTTTTGGGAGTCATGACAACCAGGGGCTTGCGCCAATTGCGGAGGACTTGGCGGCGGAGCGCATGAAAGATTTGCGCGGGCGTAGTGGGGTTGATGACCTGAATGTTTTCTTTGGCGGCGAGTGCGAGAAAGCGTTCGAGGCGCCCGCTGGAATGTTCAGGGCCCTGGCCTTCGAAGCCGTGCGGGAGGAGCATGACGAGGCCGCTGAGGCGCTGCCACTTTTCTTCGGCGCTGGCGATGAATTGATCGACGATGGGTTGTGCGACGTTCCAGAAATCCCCGAACTGGGCTTCCCAGATAACGAGGGCGTCGGGCCATTCGAGGCTGTAGCCGTACTCAAAGCCGAGGACTCCGGATTCGGAGAGCGGGCTGTTGCAGATTTCAAAGGTTCCCTGTTTCGGGTCGAGGTGCTGGAGCGGGCAGTAGGTCTCGCCGTTTTCGTAATCGTGGAGCACGGCGTGGCGATGGCTGAAGGTTCCGCGACCGACGTCCTGACCGCTGAGGCGAACGCGGCGGCCTTCGTACAAAAGGGAGGCGTAGGCGAGCGCTTCGCCCATGGCCCAATCGAGCGGTTTCTGCCCGAGGGCGCCTTGATGGCGGACTTCGAGAATCTTGACGACTTTTGAGCTGGGATGAAAGCTCGCGGGGAGTTTCGTTTGGGTTTCGAGCAATTTGGCCAACACGGCTTTGTCGACACCGGTCTTGACTTCGGGAACATTCTTTTCAGAACCGCCGATGTAGTTGGTCCAAACGCTAGCCTGAATGGAGATCAACGTGTTGTTCTTGGAGCGGGCAACTCCGAGTTCGGATTCGAGATACTCGCGGCGGTTGATAGCGATTTTGTCGGCTTCTTCGCGTGTGACTTCGCCGAGGGCGAGCAAGTGTTCGAGGTAACCTTCGCGGACGGACTTGCGGGCCTCGATGGCTTTGTACATGAGGGGCTGCGTGAACGACGGTTCGTCGCTTTCGTTGTGGCCACGGCGGCGGTAGCAGTACATGTCGATAACGACATCGCGCTGAAACGTGCGGCGGAAATCTTTGCTGAGACGCACGACTTGGGCCACCGCTTCGGGGTCTTCGCCGTTGACATGGAAGATCGGGGTTTGCAGCATCTTGGCGATGTCTGTGGCGTAAGTGCTGGAGCGGGCCTCGGCGGGATCGGTGGTGAAGCCGATCTGGTTATTGACGACGATGTGGATCGCGCCGCCGACGGTGTAGCCGGGGAGTTCGCTGAGGTTGAGCGTTTCCTGGCAGATGCCTTCGCCGGCGAATGCGGCGTCGCCGTGAATCAGGATCGTGAGGCCGCGTTCGCGGTCGATGTCGCCGACGCGGTCCTGCTTGGCGCGCATGCGGCCCAACGCGACCGTGTTGACGTATTCGAGATGGCTGGGGTTGAAGCAGAGTGAGAGATGGATCTTCTTGCCGGTTTCGGTGGTCCAGTCGGAGCTGTAGCCGAGATGGTACTTGACGTCGCCGCCGCCCGCCGCGTGGAGAACGGGGTCTTTGTCTTCGAATTCGCGGAAGATCTGGCGGGCGTTTTTACCCATGATGTTGGCGAGAACGTTGAGGCGTCCGCGATGGGCCATGCCGATGACGATCTGCTTGACGCCCTGTTCGCCGGCGCGCTCGATGGTCATGTCGAGAAGCGGAATGAGACTCTCCGCGCCTTCGAGCGAGAAGCTCTTGGCTCCGATGAATTTTTTCTGAATGAATTCTTCGAAGATGGAGGCGTCGGTCAATTTCCTGAGGATGCGCAGTTGTTCGTTGCGCGAAAGTTTGATGTGATTTTCATTGGCTTCCATGCGTTCCTGGAGCCACTGGCGGACAACGAGGTCGTCGATGTGGTAGAACTGGACGCCGATGGAGCGGCAGTACGTGTTGCGCAGACGATCGAGGATTTTGCGCAGGGTGGTCTTGTCCGGGCCGGGGAGCGTTTCGCACGAAAAAGGGCGGTCGAGATCGGCTTCGGTCAGCGAGAAGTATTTGAAATCAAGTTCGGGCGGCTGCGGGCGCGGACGACCTAGCGGATCGATCTGGGCGATGATGTGCCCGCGAACGCGATAGTTGCGGATGAGCAAGTCGACGCGTTCCTGCAGCGCGTCGTCGGGGTGATTCGCCGTTCCGGTTCCGTTGCTGGAGCCGTTGCCGTTGGAGTGGGCAGTGCCGTTGGTGCCGGCGGGCGGATTGAAGATGCTGGTGGGCGCGAACGACGGCCCGACGCGCTTGCATCGACCGGGGATCAGTGCGTCGAAATAATTCTGCCAGTCGCTGGGAACGGAGTCCCGATTCTGCAAAAAGTTTTCGTATAAGCCTTCAATAAAGGCCAGACTTCCGGAGTTTAACGTGTCAAATTCGGTCATACTTTCCCATGCCTCATGATGTCTTGTACACAGGGGGAATAAGCATAATGAGATGACGGTGAAATTCAATTAAAATGATGAAATGATGAAGAAAAGGCGAAATAGGGCGAAAGGGTGAATGGTAGCAAAATGGTTGGAGTTTTGAGGCGATTTGATAAAAAAACTTCTGGATTTCCTTATTTTGAGCGGAAAAACCGGCGATGACGCGCAACGATTTTAAGTGAAGCAAGTATCCAACGCTATTCGCGAGGTCCTTATGAAGACCGTAGACCGATACCTGAAATTCGTTCGATAAGGGATGAAGACAACGATTACGTCGGATTCTGTCCGGATCTGTTTCCGTGGGGCGGAGGCTGTCACGGCGCGGATGAAGAGGATACGTACCGAGAAGTGTGCAAATGGGTTCGTGAAGAGGTCACACTTCTCACGCGCGCCATCCCAAGGGAGCGGACTGGATGGCGTAGTGGGGGCCGTGGGTCAGTTCCAGTAGTTGCCAGAGGGCGGCGTGGTTGGCGCAGATGCCGAGGCGTTTGGCGACGTGGGGAGCGGCTTCGAGGCGGTCGATCAGGTCGTCGCCTTCGGGGTGTTCGGCGAAAGAGTGTGAGAAGAGAACGGTGTGAGCGTAGCGTTTGAGGCATTCGGCGAGGACGTTGACGGCGTCGAAGGGGCAGGGATTTTCCGCGGGTATGCCGAGGGATTTTCCGGCGGCCAAGACTTCTTCGGCTTGTTCGATCAGGCTCCAGACATCGCGCGTGAAACGGCTGGCTCCGAGGCCTTCTTCGCCCGAGAAAACAAGGACGGCGGTTTTCGCTGAGGCGGTGGGCGCGTGGAGGCTTAGCAGGGCTTCTTCGAGCGTCGCTTCCCAGGAAGCTCCGCCGCCGGAGACAATCAGGACATCGGCGGACGAAGTCTGTTTGGGCGCGGACGATTTCGTTTTGTATGGCGATTTTCCGGAGAAGGCTCGAGCGGATTCGATTTCGATTTGGACAGATCGGCCGAGCGTCAATTCGAGCGAGAAATCGACGGCTGCTCCTTCAGGCAGAAACGCGTTGAAAGCGACGCCGTCTCGATGCGGCGCGACGGCGATGCGCAAGTCGGCGGAATCGAAGAGCGCTCCAGGCGTGCCTTCGCTCGGCCAAGCGATGACTTCGTGATCGCCGCAGATTTCTTCGCCGTAGCGGTGAATCGCGGAGCGTCCCAGCAACGGGCCGCACGTGCCGGGGCAGGCGACGAAGGCGATGCGGGAGGGGCGGATGTTGGCTTCGACGAGTGCGGCGACGAGCGCGGGAAGCGCGATGTCGTAGGGGGCCGGGCGCGAGAGGTCGCCGACGAGCACGACGACGCGGCGTTTACCGAGCGCGAACTGCTTGAGCGGAATTCCGGCGACCGGGGCGTTGAGTGCGGCGGCAACGCGATCGCGTTGAGCGCTTTCACTTTCGGCGGGCTTGTCGGCGATCGTGTTGTTGGCGCTGAGGAGCGTGGCGCCCGCGGGGATAAACAGGCGCAGACCGCGCGAGCCGGCGGCGAACATCACGGAGTTGCCGATGTCGGCTGGTGCGACTGCGATTTCGTTGGGAGGCGGAGGCGTTGTGTTTTCGCTCATTCGAGTCCCAACACTTGCGGCATGGTATAGAAACCGGGCGCACGTTTTTCCTGAACAAGCCACTTCGCTGCGCGCAACGCGCCGCGCGCGAAGGTGTCGCGATTGGATGCCTTGTGCGTCAATTCGATGCGTTCGCCGCCGATGGCGAAGAAGGCGGTGTGTTCGCCAACGACGTCAGCCATGCGGATGGCGTGGATGCCGATTTCTTTTTTGGTGCGTTTCCCCGTGATGCCTTTGCGGCCGTAAACGGCGACATCATCGAGATTGGTGTCGAGACCCTTCACGATCGCTTCAGCGAGACCGAGGGCGGTGCCGCTGGGCGCGTCCGCTTTCTGGTTATGATGCGATTCGATGATTTCGATGTCGTAGGCTTCACCGAGTGTTCGGGCGGCGAGCGTGGCGAGTTTGAAAAGGACGTTGACGCCGACGGAGAAATTCGGGGCGTGGATGATCGGGATTTTTTTCGCGGCGGCGGCGATGCGGGCTTTTTCGTCGGGGTTCATTCCGGTCGTGCCGATGACGATGGGGATGCCGAGCGCGGCGGATTCTTCGGCGAGGGCTGTGGAGGCGGAATGGATCGTGAAATCGATGACGACCTGAACGCCGCAGTTGGGGCAGATGCTGCGGGCGACGGGCGCGCCGATTTCACGGTTGAGGCCGCTGGCGGTCCCGATGTCCTTACCGATCCACGGATGGCCGGAGGTTTCGAGCGCGTAAGCGACTTTGAGTTCGGGGTCTTCGAGGCCAAGTGCGATCAAGCGCTGGCCCATTCGTCCGGCGGCACCGGCAATGCAAACGTTCACGGGCATGGAATGGAGTCGTCCTTTAAAACGAGTTCAAGAATCCGTTCAGTGGCGAAGCGCCATCATTTTAACACAAAGTTGCAAAGTCGCTAAGGCGCAAAGGGAAACGGCCACCCCTTCCGAGGTGAATATGTGCACTCCTACGTGGCTTATGCCAACACCCTCAAGATGTCCTCCAGTTCGTTCTTTACCTGGATGGGCGGGTTGGCGTATGGGTTTTTTGTGACGTTGAACTCGCCGAAGTCTTTGGCCAG
>JANXLS010001145.1 GCA_025355035.1 Planctomycetota bacterium
CAGAAATTCCGGGATCACCGGAGCGAGAATGTAATCGACGGCGCCCAGGTTGTACGCGCGCGTGCGGTGCGTGTCGGCGTCGTAATAGGAGGTGATGAAAATGATCGGCGTCCGTTCCGAATTTTCACGCTTGCGGATCAACTCCGCGGTCTCAAAGCCGTCCATGATCGGCATGTTGACGTCCAGCAGGATCACGGCGAAGCTCTGTCCCAGCAGACAGCGCAACGCGTCTTTGCCCGAATGAACGCAAACCACATCGCCGAGTTCCGAAACGATGGAAGCGAGCGCCATTGCTTTGTCGGGTTTGTCGTCCACGATCAGGAGCCTGACTCGATCTTTAATTTCCATGCGATCCTTTCACTGCCGCGCCATGTATCGCCGTTGTCCCGACGGCACGTTTCCTGAACTTGCCGGCGGGACACCGGCAACACCTCACGCGTAGAGCAGCACGCGAAGTAGCGAAAACAATTGCTCGGTATCGACCGGTTTAGCCAGGTAGTCGGTCGCTCCGGCTTCGATGCATTTTTCGCGGTCGCCCTTCATGGCCTTCGCGGTCACCGCGATGATCGGCAGCGATTTGAACTTCTCGCTTTTCCGGATTTCCCGGATCGTGTCGTAACCGTCCATCGCGGGCATCATGATGTCCATCAGCACGATGTCAATGTCCGGCGATTGCTCGATGATGGTGATCGCGTCACGCCCTGTTTCGGCGGTGACAACGTTCATCTTCTGCCGCTCCAGCACGCTCATCATCGCGAAGATGTTTCGAATATCGTCGTCGACGACGAGCACCTTCTTTCCGGAAAGGATCGAATTGGACTGCTGATTTTTCTGAAACATGCCGCGCACCGCATCGGGCAGCTTCGCCATTTCCCAATGCAGGAAGAGTGCTGTCTCCATTACCAGGCGTTCGATGGATGTCACATGGCAAATCGGCGAAACGCAAGAGACGGCGTGCAATCGTTCTTCCTCTTTTTCGTCCAGCGCCCGAATCGTATTGAACACGATCGGAATCTCCCGCAACCGCGGTTCAGCGCCCACCATTTCCAGCCAAGCGATTCCCGCCATGTCTGAGAGTTCCTGCCCGGCGATCACGCAATCGAAATGCCGGTCCATCAGCGCGGCGAGCGATTCCTTCCCAGACGGGACGCTGACGATATGGACGTCGAGCGCGCCGACCAATTCGCCGATGCTCTTGCGGAACGCTTCGTCCTTCTCGACGATCAGCAAATTGCGCGCGGGATGTTCAACGAAGCGTTTCAGGTTGCTGAACGCCTGCTCGAGCGGCTCGCGCGTTTTGATCGGTTTGGTCAGGTAGCCCAGCGCGCCCTGGGTCAAGCCGCGCACGCGCTCGTCCGAAGCCGAAATAATGCAGATGGGAATATGGCGCGTTTCGAAGTCGTTTTTCAGGCGGTCGAGCACACGCCAGCCGTCCATATCGGGGAGGCGAATGTCGAGGGAGACGGCGCTGGGTTTGTACTCCCGCGCCAACGCCACGGCGACCGCGCCGTGCGAGGTCGCGATGCCTTTGAACCCGCTTTCACGGGCCAGTTCCAGCAGGATGCGCGCGAAGCCCAGATCGTTGTCGACGATCAGCATCACGCGGTCGCCCGGCCGGACGATGGCGCGGTCATCGCCGATTTCGTTGGTGAAGACGGTCGGCAGCGAGATTTCAGCGACGGCCGGAATATCGTACGTCGTGACTTTTTTCGCGGAATCTTCCGGCTCCGGAGGAACCTGCGTGGCCTGTTTGCGCACCGCTTTGATCGGTGTGTACGTCGCCGGCAGATACAGCGTAAACAAACTGCCCGCGCCGGGCGTGCTGGCGAGTTTAATTTCACCGCCCAGCATGCGCGAAATTTCGCGGCTGATCGCAAGGCCCAGGCCTGTCCCGCCGTATTTGCGGCTAGTGCTGCCGTCGGCCTGCTGGAACGCTTCGAAGATGATCTGCTGCTTGTCCGGATGGATGCCAATGCCGGTGTCGCTGACGGAGAAGGCCAGCACCATCTTCGCGCGGTTGAGTGTGTCGATCTCCGCGCTCCAGCCGCTC
>JANXLS010001159.1 GCA_025355035.1 Planctomycetota bacterium
ATGGCCGCCGGGATGCCGACGAGCCCGAGCTCGCCCATACCTTTCACGCCTAGCGGATTGACGATCTTGTCGTCCTCCTCGACGAAAATCGTCTCGATGTGATGAACATCCGCGTGTATTTTCCTTAAAAACACACGCTCCAAGGGGGAAAAAAATGAGGTGCCGCCGCGCCCGGCAACGCCAGTGATCGGCCTTTTGCATTCATAGACCCGATGAATGGCGCAATTGCACTCAACAACTACGACATCGCGCGTCCCTGACAAACATGCAGGCAATGCCGATGTAATCGCAACGCTGCTGGACCGGTGATTTGAGCAGCCGCGTTTTGTGCCTGAATGCTATTGAATTTGCGTTCAGTTGCCCCGGTGCATATTATCTTTGAAAAGCGCCTTGCCCGATTTAGGAAATGTGCATGACAACGTTATGAGGTTGGCCGCCATGAAGCCAGGATCCAGAGACCGCAAATATCCAATCCTTATCACCGGGCTTGAATTGGAGGAACTCCAAAAATTCACTTGTGATATGGCGGAGTCGTTCGGCCTCGACACGCGCATTGAAAACTATCAAGGCAAACGCCCTTTCGGGCTGTATCGCTGGGACCTGGATTGTCTGGTTGATGTGGTCGGAATGGCATTGGATGATGCGGATGAGTATCCCAATAAATCAGGTAAGCGCTATGCGGCATTGCAGCATCTGCATGAACGGTTGATGCAGTTGCTCACGCAGGCTGACAGCGAAGCCTAATCGTTGTGTCATTCTCACGGTCCTATTTTGAGGCGATCGCGTAACCCAGTTTTTGCAGGCCTCGCACGAACGCTGCATCTGATGCGTTGGGGATCGCAAGCGTACGCTCGCCGGACAGCAGGCAGTGGCGCTTGAGCGTGCTCTCGTTGGCAAGCAGTGTTGCGGTGGCGGCGTCCGCGCATTCAATCAGACGCGCTGTTCCGGCATCGCGCAACAGGCTCGCGCGGCGTTCGATGTCTTCGAGAAATTGACTGACTGGACCGGGTAGCGGTTCGCCGCTGGATGCTGTCAAGAAATCGCGCAATTCCGCAAGCGAATTCCCGGCTGCGAGCGCCGCTACGATGTTGTCGCGCTGCAATTGCCACACACGTTCGGAGACTGAATCCGCGTATTTTTTCAGCAGAAGCCGGTCGGATTTGGCGAGGCTTGTCGTCTCAACCACTTCGAGATTCGGCAGCACGCTCAGCGTCTTGCGCTGCTCGCGAGGCGAGGGCGTGTAGGCATTTTCCCGCCCGAGACAAAACGCTCCCAACGCGGTGACCCGCAGGTAAAGCAGGCCGTCATAGCGGCTGAAAAACGCGAGGTCGTCGGTGCCCCATAATTCTCCGTAGTCGCGCCGTGCGCCGGCGGGCAGGATGAACGCGACGTCGATCAAGCCCAATGTCGCGGCGTACTCGAACAACACGCACAGCAAGTATCGGAACTGAAGAATGTTCCAGCCACCGAAGCCGTCATAACCGAGGGAGCCGTATTGAAGTTCACCAATATAGAGCGACCACGGTTCGCGCGTCACCAGGAATTGATGGTCCGCCGCCTGCATGTAGCGCGAGAATTCGTCGAGCGCGATCCATTTTCCAGCGGGGAATTCCGACAGCGCGCCGGCGATGGCGCGACGCCGTCCGGCCAGGGCGGTCAGCCCGCGCTTGCCATTGCCGGTTTGGCCCTTGATGCAGTCGACGCGCCGCAATTCGTCGAGCAACGTGCTCTCTGTCCATTTGCGCCAAATCGTTTTTAGCGTCTCGTGCGCGGGCGCATTCAAGGCCTGCTTGCCGGCTTTGGTCAAGCCGAGTTTTTTGCCGTTGACTTGCGCCAGGCCGCCGGCTTGCAGCAGCAACGGCCACGCAAAAGCGCGCACGGGACCGGCTTTCGTTTCCTGTTCCCAGTCGTCGTCATCAGCATCGAATTGAGGTGGCGTTTCGCTCTTTGCGACCGGCTCGGCCGAATAAAAATCGTTTCCATCGAGAACTTCCGCGACCGCCTTGATACCCGTTGCGGACGGCCAGCGCGTCGCGTCGCTGACCGCGATCTTTCCCGCGTCCGCCAACCGCAGCACCGAAATTAAATCCCGTTGTGCCATCTGTTCCATGTCGCGGCGTTCGATCGGAATCGCCACCGTTTGTTCCTGGCGTTTACCCTGCGCGTCGTACTCATAATGCTTCTGGGAAATCGATTCCGGAACAGCGTCGATCGCGACGACCTCGGCGGATGGCGGTTCCGGCACAAATTTCGAAAGATGCTCGCGCAAATCTTTCGGGATGCGTCCATGCGACAAAAATATCAAAGACAGGAGCTCGCTTGAAGGTTCACTATTGTATTTTGCGCGAAAGCGCAGCATGTCCAATTGTCCGTCGGCGGAGTGTGTTGCTTCCGCTACCGCCGCCTGCTGCAATCGGTCCAGCCGGTTCCACAGATCCAGGAGCGCGCCGCCTTTCAAATAAGGCAGCAGCAGCGCGACAAGATCGTCTTTGCGCGTTGGCAATTTCTCTTGCGTCAGCAACCGGGCGAGTTTTTTTAACTCATCCGAATTGTGCTGATTTCGCAACGCAAAAAGAACCGAATCCTCGTCACGATCCATTCCGTCAAAGTTCGCCATCATCGTCTCCTTTATCTCGTGCAGAGTCCGTCGGGCGCACGAAGACACCCAATGCCCGTAGTTTCCGTGCGATTTCGGCTTTCTTTACGGAGCTTGAAATTTCGACAACCGTGGAGGTGAGCGGGGTGGATTTCCCGTTCCAAGCGCGCGCGACTTTGGCGGCGGTCTCCGCGTCGGGGCATTCGATCAACATCGCGTGGCGGATCGCAACGTGTCGGCATTGCGCGAACCAGTCTTTGATTTCGTGTTCGACATTGCGCGGCAGCGCTTTGCTGCCGGCCTTCGTCAACGTGGCAAGAACTTCTTCTGACGTCAGACCCGTTCCAGCGGCGGTGTGAATTGCCTTCCGTGTGATGCGGAAGAGTGTCCCAATGTTTTGTCCTTTGCCGATGCGTTCGCAGAAACGGGCGCACGCGGCTTCCAGCGCGGGGGACGGAGCCAGAAAAACCAGTTCGAAATTGGGCTGAACAACCAACGCTCCCGTCTGTTCGGACGGTCCGGCGAAATCGAAATCGTCATCCAAACCAAGCACATAACGGCCCACGCGCGTCAAGCTGAGTTCAGTCGTTTTTCCATCAGCACTCGAGGCGACCGAGGCACCGCCAAACGGCGCGAGCGCGCGCCAGTAGACGCGCATCAGCGTCTCTGCCCAGATTCTTTCCAGCACGTCTTCACGGAGACTGAATCCCGCATAATTGAAACGCGGCTGTTCTCCGGTTGGACTTTCACGGATCAACACATGCAGTGGATTCGCCGCTTGTGAATGATACGTCAGGAATTTGTCCAGCGCATAAAACGAATCCGAATTCAACGCACCGAAGGCTTCGGCAATCGCCTTCTTGATTTGCAATTCATGCTTTTCGTGACGCCAATTATGAGGCCAATATTGCCCAATCACATCACCCCAGATAAGTTTACGCGCGAACCAACCCTCACCATTGAACTGATACGTGAAATCCGGATCCTCTAAAAACTCCGGTGTTTTACGGCGTTTTTGTGGCGCGTTCGGGGTGTGAATATGGACAAAATTCAGCAAGACCTTGAGTCGCTCTTTGGGATTCGTGGCAAGCCAAGCCATTCCCCACGGCGTGACGTTCAGAACGTCCTTGCGTTCGTCGTTTCGGCCTTGTTTTGTGAATTTCAATTCGAGCGCCATATCGAACGCGCGTTCAA
>JANXLS010001206.1 GCA_025355035.1 Planctomycetota bacterium
GGCGAATTTTTCATTAATCCGATCATGGTCGAAGGACTTCTTTACGGCGAAGGGCATGCGCTGCGCTTTTCGTAATCGAATTGCCGTGGTTGATGGCGCCGAATTATTCGTCGGATTTCGAAAACAAACACCACTAATTTGCATTCCTGCGTCAATACGTTCCGCCGACGCTGTGGCTCGAATACTATCTGTTCCGACTGGTTCCCGTCGCCGTGCTGCTCGCACTGCAACTTCACAATGGCGCGATCAACAATCTTGGAGAGGCGGTGACAGCGCTGAAACAAGGGCGGCTAATCAAGTCGGAATTGGGACTGATCATGTTTGTCGTTTCACAAGGACCGAACTCTTTTATGAACATCGGCTTCGGCGCCGGAGAGAATTTTGTCAACGCGTCCTATTGGTTTATCGCGACGATGATACTCAGCGAAGTGCTGGACTTGCGGCCGGTCGAATGTTTGAAATGTTGCTGCGCTGGGACGACGTGGCGCGATGCTTCAATCGGTAATTTCGGAGCGGGTTGTGCGATGGGCGGAGTTGCTTTGGTCTGGCTATTTAACGGAGCCTACGATTGCAAAACGATCCTGTTTCAGCACCAATATTCTCGCGGAATCAGGCCGGCAGCTGCACGATCAATTGATAATACGTCATTTCTTAATCCCGGCGAAGACGATGAAAGAATTCGCGACGAGCGGCGCAAGTTGCTCGCCGGATTGCGGAATCTCGATCATTTGCCACTGAGTGAAAAACGCGCGACGGCTCTGTTTATTCCAAAAACAAATCGGCTGTATTGGAACATGCTGAAGAACGGCCGACGTCCGCAAGCGATTGCTTTTGTTGCGCCCGCATTATCGGGTCTTGTGTCGATCGACGGCGTACCGGAGCCGACGAGCGAATTCAAATTGGAAGCGTACAGTTTCGAGACTTACAAAGAGCGGAACATCACCAGCGCATCACGAACGCCCGCCGAAAACAAAGTGGCCGTTTTAAGTGCTGCGAAGAAATTTGGTTTTGCGAA
>JANXLS010001222.1 GCA_025355035.1 Planctomycetota bacterium
GCTCAGTCAGAGATACACTCGTATATCTTCCTTCGCGTCCGCCTCGACCCATGCCGAAATACGCGGCGGACTTCTTCAGTTTATTATTTTACAGGCCCTTAACGTAGTCTCCAAATACGTTTCGCTCGTCTTCCTCGTCCCGCTTGCCCGGCGCGGCGCATCTTTGTCTCCATCCATTTGAAAAACGCTCTAGACGATTTCAAGATTCACATGTTTACGCGCGAGATCGATGTCGACGACGCGGACTTCGACTTTGTCGCCAAGTTGGAAACTGCGACCGCGTTTTCGACCTTGCAAGAGGTGGCGTTCTTCGATGTACTCGTACCAATCGTCCTGCATGTCTTCCTTGCGGACGAGGCCTTCGACGAAGCAATCCTGCAATTGGATCGTCAGACCAAAATCGCGAACGCGGGTGATGATGCCGGGATGCGACTCGCGCATGTTGCGCCGCAGGAATTGCATCTGGCGGAATTTGACGACTTCATTTTCGGCGCCCGCGGCTTCGCGTTCGCGCCGGGAGCAATGATCGGCCAGCGAGCGCAACATGTCGACGCGTTTGAAATGCGTCCGCGCTTTGTCACCGCCTTCACGCCGCTGGCCTTTCTCGGGCAGCGCCGCTTCGCCGGGCTTGAAGCGCTCGTCCAAGGCGCGATGAACGAGCAGATCGGGATAGCGCCGGATCGGGCTGGTGAAGTGCAGATATTTCGAGAAATTCAGCGCGAAATGCGGCAGGCATTCGACGGAGTATTTCGCCTGCTTCAAGCTTGTCAACAGCGCGAGATGGATCGAGTGGCCGGCTTCCATCGTTGCGGCGCGGTCGATGGCGTATTTCAATTTCAAACGATCGTACGGCGGACGAAGCGAGATGCCGAATTCCCGAACGAAATCAGCGAATTTTTCGAGCGCTTCCGGATTGGGTTCTTCGTGAACGCGGAACAGTCCGGGGATTTCGTTTTCGAGCAGATGTTCGGCCACGGCACGGTTGGCCGCGAGCATCATTTCCTCGATCAATTCGTGCGCCCAATGATGCTCGCGCAACGTCCAGCCTTTAACTTCATTTTTCTCATCAAGCAGCAATTTCGTTTCGGGCAGATCGAGATTGAGCGATCCGCTGTCGAAGCGCTTCTTACGGAGCTTGTCAGAAAACTCACGCATCTCTTGACAGGCTTTGAAAATCTCCGGAGTACGGACGAGTTCGGGTTTGTTGCCTTCCAGCGCGTCGCGGACTTGATCGTAAGTGAGGAACGCTGCGGAACGAATCGCGCTGCGCTCGATTTTGCGTTTGATGACCGTCATATTTTTGCCGTAGGTCATCGAGATCGTTTTGGTGAGCCGTAGCTTGCCTTCCTTCAGCGAACACATGTTGTTGCTGAGTTTCGGCGGGAGCATGGGATAGACTTTGCCGGGGAGGTAGACGCTGGTCGCGCGCTCGCGCGCTTCGCGATCGATGGGGCTGTCTTCCGTGACGTAGTAACTCACGTCGGCGATGTGAACGAGGAGCGTGTAATCGCCGTTGGATTCGACGCGCAGCGCTACGGCGTCGTCGTGGTCCTTGGCGTCTTCGGGATCAATCGTGAAAGTGATGGGGTGCTCATAGAAAACGCGCTGAGCGAGTTCCTCCGCGGGAATTTCGTCTGGAATCGCTTCGGCTTCAGCGAGCGCCTCCTCTGTGAACTCCAGTTTGACGTGGAAGTTTTCGAGGATCGCGGCGATGTCCGCATCGGCTTCGCCCGCTTTGCCGTAAATTTTCGTGACGCGCGCGGTCGGCTGTTGCCTGAATGCTTTCGGATCGGCCACCTCAACCAGTTCGATGGCGACCTTGTCCTGATCTTTCGCTTCGCCCCGATTTTCGAAGAGAACTTCGAGTTCCGAGAATACGCCGCGCGTGTCCGGAACGACGTGACCGACGACGAGTCCTGTTAGTTTGTTCTTTTCGCGATCACGGTGAACGGAGGCCGGAAGCGGTGCTGATGCGCGGTGCGAAAAATAGGTTCCGACGATGACAGGATTGGCCCGTTCGACGATCTTGACGACGCGACCGGTCGGGCGCGAACCGCTGCCGCCGCGAAAATACTTTCCGTGTCGTTTGGAACCGTGATCGAATTTACGATGGAGTTCGACGGCGACGAGATCGCCGTTCAATGCGCCGCCGACATCTTCTTGAGCGATAAAAAGATCGTTGCCGGGCGGATCGCTCAGCAGGTACGCCATCCCGCCGCGTTTAACGTCAATGCGACCGACACGCAGATTCTTCGGCAGACTTTTTTCGACGGGTTTTGCTGGCGATTCGGATTTGGATTCGACCGACGGATTGTCATTGTCGGATGCCTGTGTCGATTTCGATTTTTTCGGCGAAACTTTACTGCCGAGCGGCAGGCCCCACTTTCCTTTTTTAAGTTCGTCTATCGAACCTTCGCTCGCCATCTCATTGAGCAGTTCTTTGAAAGCAAGATAGTCTTCGTCGTCGATGTCAAGCTGCCGCGCCAGCCCGCGCTTGCGCATGGGCATATAAGATGGGGAGGAAAGGAGGCGGAGCACGGCTTCTTTGAGTTCGTCGCGTGTCATATCAGTATCATCCATCAGGGACAGAGAAATATCAAGGCGCGCAGTTCGTTGATCGAGCCTAAGGCTGACGAAAATTCTGGAACGACAGTGAGAATACCTGCGGGAAATTGAAGGCGAGCGTATTCGGTCCGTCTAAGGACGTGAATCTGATCAATCACCTCGGGGAAAATTAATGCGCAACGGCTTGTTGTGTTTTTATATTTTGTTTTTTTGCAGCGCCTTTTTGTCGCTTGGGACATTTGGAGCGGATGCCGCGAAGAAGGTCGATACTGCTGAAAAAGTCGATGATCTGCTGGGCGCGTTAAAGGACACTCATGCGAAAGTCATTCTCGTAAACGTCTGGTCGAGTCAATGTGCTCCATGTCTGGCAGAAATGCCGACGCTGGCGCGAATGGCGACGAAGTTTAAAGACAATGCGGATGTTGCGTTTCTGGGCCTCTGCCTGACAGGGGAAGATGAGACACAAAAAATGGCTTTGGAGAACGCGTCGGAAGTTGTGCGGATGAAGAAGGTGACGTATCGCAACATGCTCTGGACCGGGAAGGGAGAAGCGCTGCTGGATCGCTTCAGTATCATTGGGACGCCCTATATTGTGTTCATCTCCGGCGAAGGAAAAGTACTCGGCGATCTCGAATTGCCGGAGGATCAGGCGAAGGCTGGCGAACTCATTGAACAGGGCATCGCCAATGCTCTTAAAAAATAGTCGCATCAATACCCTGGAAAAAAATAGCATTAAAAAAACGGGAGCGAAATAGGCTCCCGTTTTTTGTTAGACGATTTGAACTGCGCTATGGGCATTTTCTAGCATCCGGTCGACTTCCACGTGCGGCTTTTTGACGATTCCGTCGCAGCGTTGAGAACGGCCTGCGTCTTTGCGGCGTCGTCGAAATCGGGCTGCATCTTCTTGAAGTTGCCATCGCCGATCGCGGTGAGGATGTCGCTGGCTTGATTGATGAACGTGTGCTCGTAGCCGATGATGTGCCCGGCGGGCCAGTAGGCTCCAGCATAGGGATGATCGCCGGTGGTCGCGCTGATCTTCACCCAGCCTTGTTCGCGACCCTTCACGCTTGCGTCGTAGAATTCGAGCCAGTTCATGTCTTCGAATTCGAACTTGATCGCGCCCTTTTCGCCATTGATTTCGATCTTGCTACCGTTCTTGTTGCCCTGAGCGAAACGCGTCGCTTCGAACGTTCCAATTCCGCCGCCGGCCAACTTCGCGAGCATGATCACCGCGTCGTCCACGGTGACTTTCGCCATCTCGACTTTGCCGCCGCTTTGGTTCGTTGAAGCACTCAAACCACCGACCATGTTGCCGGTCGGGCGTTCTTTCACGAATGTTTCCATGTGCGCGCTGACATCGGTGATTTCTTCTCCGGTGATGTAGCGAGCGGCGTCGATGATGTGGGCGTTCAAATCGCCGTGCGAACCCGACCCGGCCACGTCAGCATTCAAGCGCCAGATTGCTGGAAAGTTCGGGTCGATGATCCAACTCTGCAAGTAAACGGCGCGGACGTGGAAGACTTTGCCGATGCGGCCTTCTTGAACGAGTTGGCGCGCGAGAGTCAGCGCGGGAACCCGGCGATAATTGTACCAGACCGTCGTGAGCTGATTCTTGGCGGCATGGGCTGCGGCAACCATTCGCTTCGCTTCGTCCATGTTCATACACATCGGTTTTTCGCAGGCGACGTGCTTGCCGGCCTCAAGCGCGGCGATCGCAATTTCAGCGTGGTTATTATTGGGAGTACAGATGTCGATCAAATCGATGTCGGGGCGCGCGATCAATTTGCGCCAATCGGTCTCAACACTCTGCCAGCCCCACGTGTCGGCGAAATCCTTCGCACGTTCGGCGTTGCGTCCGCAGGCTGCTGCCTTGACGGCTTTGACGGGCGTGTTGAAAAAGTGGCCGACCTGGCTCCACGCGTTCGAGTGGGCTTTGCCCATGAATTGAGTGCCGATCAAACCGACTCGAAGTTCTTTCTTTGCCATGACGAATGAGTTCCTTGCTGAGATGAAGAGCCCCCGGCGCTCGAGGCGGACAGATTTGTATTAAAGCGCTTTGCGCCGAAAGCACTTGGACAAAGTCAGCTGTCGTCGTTGAGAACCAGAAGAATAAAACACGTTTAGATTGGAATTATCCTATCGGCTTTTTAAACTTATTCCATTCAATCGCCGCATTCTCGACATGATTCTAAAACGATATCACGTCATCCAACTTACAAATTGAGATCACGCGCGCGGCTCGGACGAGCGTCTTTTTTCGATTCACGCGCGGACCGATGCTCTTTGTTTCGTGCGTGTAGTACTCTTTCGAGGTTTTTGTGTCTGCGGTATCGTGCACGTCCAGATTCGTCATAACGAAATAATCAACGCCTGCGGATTCGAGGTTTCCGATGTAGACGTAACTCGAATCGGTATCGATGACGACTTGGCAGCCGATGAATTCGGCGATGTGATGTGGCGGGTGTTCGGACATATGAATTTCCTGGTTCAGTGTCGATCGCGGACGGTCATCGTTATCAGTTATAGTAAAGTAGTCGAATCCATTGCCAAATGCCAAAACCACTTCAACAGCGTTTCAAGAATCTCTGTTTCATTGCCAGAATTGCAACCGTGGGAATTGTGTGCTAAACTCACTCCACTATGGAATCGACCCACACTCACACGCACGATCATGCAGGCACGTCGCTTCGCGGCTTCGAATCGCCTGACCACAACCCCGACTTGTGCGGGCCGGACGGAACGGTGTTCAC
>JANXLS010001265.1 GCA_025355035.1 Planctomycetota bacterium
TGACGCGCCTGCTTGAGTCGCTTTCGGATCGAGGCAAGGCGCTGAAAGGCGCGACGATTCTGCTTGTGGGTCTCGCGTACAAAAAAGACGTCGAAGACGTCCGCGAATCGCCGTCGTTCACGCTCTGGGAATTACTTCAAGAACGCGGCGCAAACATATCGTATCACGATCCCTTCGTCACGACGGTTCCACGCACGCGAGAACACGCTCAGTTTACCGGCATCGCGTCTGTGCCGCTGACAGCGGAGCGACTCGCAGGATTCGATGCTGCGTTGATCGTCACCGATCACACGGGCGTCGATTACGAATTGATCGTCCGAAGCACGCCGCTAACAGTGGATACCCGAAACGCGTGTGGAAAACTTCCGGCCGATTTACGAGCGGCGAAAGTCGTCAAAGCTTAACGGCGGTTCAAAGTTGTTTTAGTCCGCAGTCAACTTTGAACTTTGAACTTTAAACTCGAGTTACGGCACTGTGATTTCGACTTCACCTGTGTCCAAATTGTAGACCGCACCGACGACTTTCACTTCACCCTTCTTGATCATCTCGGCGAGCGCGGGTTCGTGTTTCATGCGTTCGACGGTCAGCGCAACGTTGGCTTTAA
The DNA here is from genome assembly GCA_025355035.1 of Planctomycetota bacterium. Lineage (GTDB taxonomy): Bacteria > Planctomycetota > SZUA-567 > H5-PLA8 > H5-PLA8 > JANXLS01. The sequence goes on from JANXLS010001265.1 coordinate 605, forward strand.
CGACGTTGTCCAGCATCAAGCCCCCGGCCGCTCGTGCTTTTTCAACCGCCGGAGTGATACCTTCGACCAGCGCAGCGATATTGCCGTGAGCGTGGCCATGGGACTCGACCGTTTCAATCGTCGCTTTGACTGCGCCGCAGTATTTGTGTCCGAGGACCATCAGCAGCGGAATGTGCAGATGTTCCGCACCGTATTCGATACTACCGAGGACAGCGCGGTCCGGCACTTGACCGGCGGTGCGCGTCACGAACAGATCGCCCAAACCGCGGTCGAAGACCAATTCGGGCGGGACGCGTGAATCGACGCAACTGAAGATCGTTGCGAACGGCGCCTGGCTTTTCGCAACCTCCGCGAGACGGTTCGCGTTAGCGTTGGGGTGCTTGGAATTGAATGCAACGAATCGCTTGTTACCTTCCATCAAACGCACCAACGCTTCGTCACCGTTTTTGACTTTGGTTTCTTCAATCGAGTTTGAAGGAACAACAGTCGCGGCTTGCGCGGCGGTTGCCGATTCGACAGACGCCGGCACGACACCGTGCGACACGGAACTGCACGTGTCACAATGCGGGGTCGAACAGCACGAGGACAGCGACAACCACGTTGCGGAGATCATGATTGCGGTAAGAAATTGAGTTGTGATCGAACGGCTTGACTTCATTGTGGGCTCCTCTCAATGTGATTTTCCCAGGCACAGGGGCCTTCGCGGGCACTTGGAATTGCTCTAAGTCGTCGGTTGAAATTCGCTGGCTATGTTAATTGATCGGCGAGATTTTTAACAGTGCGGCGCCAATTTTGACGCAGATACGGTTCTGGCCTTTTTTACCATCCATGAGCGCCAGCAGTTTTGATTTTGCGCCGACGGCTTGTGGGCCGATTTCGCCGAGCGCGTCAACTGCGGCTGAACACAAGTCCTCTTTCGCGAGGCAATTTTCGAGCGCTTTGATCGCCACTTTTACGATCCCGGATTTGTCGACTTTGCCCTCTGAAAATGCGTAGCCGATCGCGTGGACCGCGTCGCATTTGCAGGCGCTGCTGGAGTTCGCATCGTCGAGAGCGTCGATGATCCGGCCCAACCCGTCGAGGCCGAATCCGACCATGCAATGAAGCGCCTCTCTTCGAACGTCTTGCGACGCATCCGTCAACGACGGCGTCAACGCATCAATCACCTGCAATTGTTCTTCGGCAAGCATGAGAGGCTCCTGAGAGGGGTGGTGTTTTCAGTGGATACACCACCGAATCGCACTCATTGTTCAGGATGCGCAAATAAAACTGTCTATCGTTTCACAGTCTTCGCGAGCAAGAACGCCATGAGATGATTGAAATCGTCCTGCGAGATCGTCTCGGCGAAGCCGTCGGGCATCAGCGAATTTTGCGTTTCGCGGGTATTCTGAATATCCTTTTTGGCGAGACTTGTCTCCTCGCCTTTGGAGTCGGCGAAAACAATTTGTTCGCCTTCGTCGCGCCGCTTCAAACCGCTGTAGACTTGTCCACTGGTGAGCTTCACGACGCTCATGCGAAACGCAGCATCGACATTCCGGCTCGGATCGAGCACGTCTTCGACGATGCGATCCAGTCCGCGCGCGCCAACACCATCCAGCTGCGGACCGATGACTTTTCCTTTTCCATCGAGTTGATGGCAGACCATGCAATTTTTCTCGAAGACTTTTGCACCCACTTCAATCGACGCTTTTTCGGGGCGGAAATTCTTGACGCGCGCATTGATCGCTTTTTGAATCTCGTCGTTAACTGGCGGAATGCCTTTGGTGAGCGCCGCGACTTTCTCTAGAAGTCCGGGAATCGCGAGTGCTCCCAAACGATCGGCAATGCCGCGATTCAAGAGCAGGCGCGGCGAGGCTTTTCCGTCTGAAATCGCATGCACCAATTTATCGGCACCGGTCGTCGACGCGCACATCGCCAACGCGATCTTTGTCTGCGATTTGTCCGGAGCGCCGCGCAAGGCTTCGATCAGCACAGCGTCTTTTTCAGCGAATTCGCAGAGGTTCAGCGCCATCGCGGCACTTTCACGAATCGCAACCGATTCGCTCATGTCACGAGCGATACCGGCAACGCGCGGGCCGGACGTTTTCGGATTGAGCACTGCCACGGCTTCTATCGCGGCCGAGCGCGTTTTCTCTGCGACTTTTTTATCCGACGCGATGACAGCGACTTTGGTTTCAACTTCGCTCAACTTCATCAGTCCTGCGAGTTCCACGGCGCTCTGGATTTTTTGCACGGATGACATCGCTTCGTTAGGCATCTCGGCAATCGCCGGGGCGAATCGTCCCACCGCCAGCCAGGCATAGGTGCCGCCGTCGTCGCCATCGATGAGTTCGAGAAAGCCTTTCTTCCCTGCGTGTTGGGCCAGATCGAATTCGAGTTTTTGAGCGGTGTCGTTGCGCGGCGGGAGCGCTTCGAACAGGACTCCTTTTGTTGCAACGTCGCGGAGCCGAACGAAATTCTTCGGCTCGTGAACTTTTCCGGGAGCGCCGTTGTGGCCGGCGATGTAGAAGGATAAATGCGCCGGGATGTCGAACGGTTTTGAGCGGTAAATTCCGGTGAGCTTCTCACCCAGCGGCAGACTGCACAGGAACGCAGCCATCTTTTGATCCGAAGAGACACGCTGCTGAGCCACCCATGGATTCGCCGGATTCGGTGTCGCGCCATCCAGCGCGAGGGCCGTCCAAAATGATTCCGTTACTTCACCATTGGGAGTCAACACGTTGCCGATGGTCTCAGCCGCCCATGCGCGGAGGTTGGGGCTGAGTTCGATTCCGCGCCGTGCGGCTCCGTCCTGAATCGATTTCAACAAGGCCAATTGCTGTCCCATGTCGCTGCCATAACGGGCTCGGGCGGATGCGGCCAAGCCGTCGAGTTCGTTGAATGGGAGGAACTTCATCGCGTGTTCGAAATATTTGGCTGCGTCCGCCGGCGCCACTTTCGCAGTCGATAAAACTTTGACGAGAACCGCCGCCGCGTCCTCGCTCGCCGCGCCGAGCGCCACATCCGCGAGAACCTGCATGTCCTTTTCATCGAGATTTAGCGCGACGATTTTTTCGTAAATGCCTGTCGACAACAACTGATTTCGCAGCGCCATGCGGACCGCGTAAACTAGATGCGTGTCCTTCGGATCGGCGATCATGCGAAGCGCGATCAAGGGCCTCACGTTTTCGACGGATGGATGAACTCCCAGCGCGTCCGCGGCGGCGCGCTGAACCCATGGATTCCCGTCTTTGAGTTCAACCAGCGCCAAACTGCGAAATTTCTCGGACCACGTTTCAATCTCGGCGAGCACCTTCATCACATGAGTTCGCACAATCGGATCCGGGTCCGTGTATGCGGACGACAGCACTGTTTCGTCCATCCTCTTCAAATTGTACAGCGCCCACAGCGCGCAGATTTTTTGATTCGGCGTTCCATTCGTCAATACCTTGTCGAGCGGCGCAATCGCGGGCTTACCGATTCGATCGACGAGTTGCCACATCGCCAACATGCGCAGCGTTAAATTCGTTTCGCCCGTGAGCGCGATCAATTCATCCGCGCTCTTCTTCGAGAGATCCGGCGGGAGAACATCGGGCAGTTGTTTTTCGGGCGTGCCCTTATAGGTGATTCGCCAGATGCGTCCGCGCTCACGATCGCGGCCGGGATGGGTCAGCGCGACTTCGTAATGGCCGATGATGCGGTTGTAAAAATCGGCGACGTACATCGCACCGTCGGGGCCCATGGTCATGGACACGGGACGAAACCACGGATCGTCAGCGCTGAGGAAATCGGGCATTTCAACGGCGGTCCGCGTGGTGCCGGTGTCGACGAGTTTGTCGCGATTAATTTTGCACGTCATCACGTTTCCGACAAAACCGTTGTTGCGAAATTCTTCGGGGAAGCGGATGTCGGAATAGATCACGATCCCGCCGATGGCGGTCGAGCCGTGGAGATGTTTCATCATGGTCGGAGCGAAGCCGAGGCCGTCGTCTTTTTTGCCGAAGCTGGGGTAATGTCCCCCGCGCAGAAGTTGGTAGATCGGCAGCGTGTGGCAGTCGGCGGAGTAGAGGTTGCCGAGCGGATCGAGCGCGAGGCCGAAGGGATTGACCTGTCCCCACGTGTATTGTTCGATGTGCGAACCGTCCGGTCGAAAACGGTACGTGTTGCCGGAATTGATTTTGATCTCGGAACCGTCGAGCGCTTTGATCGTCGAATCGTTGTTGAAGCCGTGCGTCGCGTAAATCCAGCCGTCGAATCCGCGCACGAAATTTCCGCTCATGCCGTGCGTGTCTTTTTGGAAGCCGATGCGGTCGAGCAACACGCTGCTCTTGTCGGATATGCCCGCGCCGGTGGTGTCTTGGAAATAATGGATGAAGGGAATGCTGTGGCCGATTGCGCCACTCCCATAGGGAAGAACGCCGATTGGAATGTTCAAACCCTGCGCAAACGTGACGACTTTTTTCGCGCGCCCGGACGCGTCGAAATCGGAGAGGACTTTGATGCTGTCGCGTGCCTTCTCCGGGTCTTTGGCGGGATGCGGGTATTCGATGGTGCTCGTCACCCATAAGCGCCCGGCGGCATCGAAGGTGATGTTAATGGGCTTATTGATCTCCGGTTCGGAGGCGACCAATTGAATGTCGAAACCCGGGGGCAAATGGAATCCCGCGCGTTCCTGCTCGGGCGAAAGCGGTTCCGATTTGCGAATGACGTCATTGAAATCGATCGCTTTATTTTGAGCGGCAGCCAGCGGCGATGACGAATAAATGCGAATCCCAAAAAAAAGTGCGAAGACGAGTTTGCCAAGTCGCATGACGTGTAGTTCCTGGAAAATGGATGTGTGCGAAAACAAAAAAAGCCGCGCGTAATGGATACGCCACGGCTTCGTTGCTGAACTTCAATTATTGAAAAGTAGTTCGAAAACCTTCCGGTATTACGAGACACCTGAGCCGATGAGCAGGACTTCGAAGCCGGCGCTGCGGAGAGTTGCGTGGTTCAGCCAATTTCGGCCGTCAGCGATTAGGCGGCCTCGCATGTGTTCGGCGAAAATTTTCGACGACAGGCTGCGGTACTGTTTGTGTTCGGTGAGCAATGCGGCGGCGTCCGCAGCGTTGAGACACGCGGCCAGATCGTTGCTCACGCGCAGGCCATGATGGTCGCCGGCTTTGACGATGGGATCGTGGACCGCAGTCTCGATTCCCAACGCTTGCGCGGCGAGAACGAGCAACGCAGCGGGGCTTTCGCGCGGGTCGTCGATGTCAGCTTTGTAGGCTGCTCCAAGAATCGCAAGCTTTCCACCGGGTTTTAATTTGCCGGTCGCGAGCATGCGTTGGAGTAGCCGACTGGCCTGGCCGTCGTTGATTTCGCGCGCACATTTTAACAGCGCTGCGTGTTGCGGGAAGGATTCGGCGAGGAACCACGGATCGACCGGAATGCAATGGCCGCCGACGCCGGGGCCGGGCTTCAGGATTTTGACGCGCGGATGCAGGCTGGCCAATTCGATCGCGCGCCAGACGTCGATCCCGACGTCCTCGGCGATCCGGGCGAAGACGTTCGCGAGCGCGACGTTCACGTCGCGGTAGGTATTCTCCATCAACTTGCACATTTCGGCGGTGCGATCGTCGGTGAGCGAGATTTTTCCCTGGCAGAAGCGCGCGTAAATCGCTTCTGCGCGGCGCGCCGAATCCGGGGTGATGCCGCCGATGATGCGATCGTTGTTGACCAATTCGGCGACGGTGTTGCCGGGGAGAACGCGTTCGGGGCAGTAGCAGAGATCGAAATCGCGTCCGGGTTCGAGGCCGCTTTCGCTCAGGATACTGCCGACGGCATCGCGCGTCGTCCCGACCGGCGAAGTGGATTCCAGAATGACGAGCGCGCCTTTGCGGATGCTCGGGAGGATGGCCCGCGCGGCTCCACGGACGGCGTTGAGATCGACGGTCTTCTCCGCGGTGACCGGTGTTGGGACGCAGATGATGAAGGTCTCAGAGGGTTCGACGGCCATCGAAGCGACGAGATTGCCGCTGTTGACGGCGGCGGAGACGAGCGTGGAGAGCCCGGCTTCCTCCATGCGCGTTTTGCCGGAATTCAAGCGCGCGACGATGTCGGCATCGATGTCAACACCCAGTACATGGAAGCCGGCATTGGCCAGCAAACTGGCCGTCGGAAGACCCACGTAACCCAACCCCAACACACAGATTTCAGCCATCATATTCCCCGGATAATTGCATCGAATTGCGGTAGCGTTTTCACATCGCAGTAGGCTTCGTCGAACGCGCGGCGCGCACGCAGCCGCATGGCCTGGTACGCAACGGAATCGGCCATCAAGTGGCGCACGAACGCGGCGAGTTCGGCAGATTGTCCGTGCCGGAGACTGATGCCGCAGCCGAAGCGCTTGATCGCATCATCGACGTTGCTGCGTTCCGGGCCGACGTAAATGATCGGCAGGGCCATCGCGAGATTCGCGTGCAACTTACTGGGACTCATCACGCCGAGCGCGTCGTCGCGCAGGGTAACCAACGCGCAGTGCGCGGTCGCCATCAACGCGGGCAAAGCGGACGTTTTTTCCATCGTCGCGTAGCCGTGCGTCAGGACGTTTTTCAAGGAGCGTGATGCCGCGCCGTTGACGACTTCGATCATGCGTACACCACCGCCATGGAAATCGAATCGCACGGGCGTATTTCGAAGCGCGTCGGCGGCGTTCATCACCGTATCAAAATTGTGTCCATAGCCCGCGTTGCCGAGATACATAATCTTGAATTCGGAGTCCGGAGCCGCAGCGCTTTTTTGTGCGAGCGAAACAGGGAAAAACGGGGCGCTCTCCCAGTTGGGAATGATGGTTGCGGGCGCGCGAAAGCTGTATTGC
>JANXLS010000125.1 GCA_025355035.1 Planctomycetota bacterium
CTGCACATCGGCCGGAAGCTGCTGGTCGAGTTCCTCATAGCTGAGCAAGCCCGTGTCGCGGAAGCGCTCGATGATTTTCTCGACGTCCTCTTCCTGCTTGGACGACAAAAAAGAGTGTGGCTGAACCAATTTACGTGCTCCTCCCGACTACTGCCGGCATCCCCCGCAGACTCTTAGAATCTGCCTTGAAACAAAACGGAAAAGTTTAATCTAAAGTCACGAAATTACCATAAATTTCCAAAAATTAAAGCCGCACGTACCCCCTCTTCCCCTTACGGAAGAGGGCCGACGTGCGCATGCCCTTAGCGCTCGCGGGGTGAGGGGTGAACGTGAATCAATCCCAAATTCCGCCAACGCAAACAGCCCTCACATCGTCGGCGAACTTTATAATCTCCCTACGCCCCCATCAACCGCTTGATTTCCTTGCGCAATTCGTATGCTTCCATGTCGGCAAGGTTGGCCGCTTCCTCGTTGTTCTGGAACCGCGCGACCGTTAAACGCCGATTCGCGTCTTGAAGTTGCAATTTTGCACGGGTCACTTTGACCTGCTTAACCAGGATTCCGAACCGTGACACCGTGTCCAATTTCGCGCTGCGTATCGATTCGCCAGCCAGTTCAATACAAACTTGTTTGGCGTACGATCCCTTTTCTACACCAGCCGACGGCAGATCATCCAATTTTTTAAGTACTTCCCGCGCAACGAGACACGCCGGGCCGTCTTCTGTTATAATGGACGGTTCCGGAGGCAGCGTTCCTTCACTCATTGCTTTTAAAATTGCCTGTCCTACCAATCTTTCGAACTTGCCGCCTAATTGAGTGAAATCCAATTCCGCGACCGAATCGGACATATACGCCGGCTCGTGGAAGAGGAATTTCAGCAATTCGCGTTCCGCCCGGGCCAAATCGCTCTCCGGCGGTGGGACTTCGCCTATGGCATAAGCGTCCGTTTCGACCTGCACGGCTTGCTGCGGAGCGTTCGCAGGGACGTTTCGTTTGGCTTCATACTCCAAGTCCTTTTCGCCGATGTTCAGCCGAACCGATACACGGCGCCGGTATTCGTTTCGAAGTAAGGCATCGGGAATCAGCGAAATCAAACGCATCAACTCGTTCGCCGCATATTTCAAACCCAGCGGCGTCGAGATGTCCGGCGCGTTGATCACGCGCTCAAATTTATACTCAAACAATTCTTTTGCATGCGTCAGCGCTTCCAGAAACGATTCGCGCCCATGCGCCAGCAAAAAGTCGCACGGATCTTTCGCTTCGCCCGGCAACCGAACAATCTTGGCCGGCATTTCTTCTTTCATCAATCCGGCGAGACTGCGCTCCGCTGCCGCGGCACCCGCTTTGTCCGAATCGGTGAGCATCACCAATTCATCCGCAACGCGGCGCAGATGGCGAATGTGATCTTCCGTGATCGCCGTGCCAAGACACGCGACGACATTCGTGATCCCAAACTGGTGGCACATCATCACGTCCGTGTAGCCTTCGACCAGAATCGCTTTGCGCGTCTCAACGATCTTCGTCCGCGCGCGATCAATCCCATAAACCGTTTTCGTTTTGCTGAAAAGCGGCGTGTCGCGCGTGTTCAAATACTTCGGTTCGCCATCGCCGAGAATGCGCCCGCCAAACGCGATGACGCGGCCTTCAATGTCCCGGATCGGGAACATCAGTCGGTCGCGAAAAAAA
>JANXLS010000005.1 GCA_025355035.1 Planctomycetota bacterium
TCGAACCCACGACCAACGGCTTAAAAGGCCGTTGCTCTACCGATTGAGCTACCCCTTCGTCACGCACGTCAATGATTTCTTCATCAATGACGGGAAAAGAACTCTATCGAATATTGATGTGAATTCAAGCGCATTTACGCATCGCGGTTAAGAAATTTACGACGATCGCAAATTCCAAAAAATGACCGCCGCCATCCCTCAACAGGATGTCGGCGGAGCATGAGAGCACTCAACTTGAATTGGCTCAAATGATCTACTTCTTCGCAGGCCTCTTGGCTGCAGGCTTCGTAGCTTTTTTTGGAGCTTCGCTCAAATCAACAATTCGGGCTGCGGGCGCATTCTTCGCAACGGACGCAACGCCGTTTTCCATCGACGCGACAGACTTGTACATTTCGCTGCTGCCGATGATTTCGTGGTTGGGCGATTTCAAATCGAAGAAGGGACTGCCGTTTTTCGCGGTGCGGCGTTCAAAATTCGTATCCTTCGTCGCGTTTTTCTTCACCGACGCGATACCCTGATCGGCACCTTCTTTCGTTTTGTACACTTGGCTGGTGAGAATAATTTCGCCGTTGGCGGCCTTCAAATGGAAATGATAGGTCCCCTTCGCATTCTTCGTGAGTTCGAATTTCGCGGCCATTGCGTTTTCCTCCAAAAAAAAGATGTCGGTAACCCCCAACGAACTTATCTATGCTTCTACAAAAATAATCAATCGAAAAAACTCACGGCAACAGATATTTCTTAACATTTTTATTTGGAACAAACCATTTACGCCGTTGCAGCGTGACTCGCTCGACTCATTGTCTCGCGTTTTTTTCGACACCCTTTAAGAGAGATGCGGATCGCTTTGCGACAAGCGCTTCTTTTTCGCGTCGAGACAGTTGCTTCACCGCGTACTCTCGTTTCAGCGCTGCGCTGCGCGTCTTTTGTTTCTGGGACCAGACCATTTCAACAGGCCGTCGACTGCGCGTGTACCGCGCCCCTTTCAACGCATGATTGTGCTCATCAAACCGCCGGTCCAAATCAGTCGTGACTCCGCAATACAACGTCGCATCCGAGCATCGCGCGAGATAAACCCACCAAACAATTTTCCGTAGAATTCGTTTTGCAGCCATGCTCTCTATTTCATTTCGGCAGGAAAAAACAGCAAGCGCATGAAATCCGCGCCTGTGCTATTTCACTTTCACTTCCACTATCTGCATCGAATAAAAGATGACTTCGCTCTGCCACGACGCCAAACCCAGCGACTTCCCTTCGGGCAGTGCCCAAATGCTTTCGAGTCCTAGCTCACCCATCGACGGCAACCATTCTTGCACGAGTTTTCCGTCGAGATAAACACTGACCCGGTCGTTGCGAACTTCAATCAGTGTCGTGTGTCGCTCACCATTTTTCAGCCATCCGCCGTTCGAAGTTGAGGCCGGATTGCCATCGAACGTCTTTCCCCCCACTTGAACAATCGCTTGGGTCTTATTTGTCTGCGCACCGATTGTCCAGATAAATCGCTTGCCCGAGCGGCTCAAGATAAACGCTGCGTCGCCGTTTCCCGTTTTGCGCTCAAAGGTGGCCCGAAAGTCATATTGCGCTGGAACGGGGTACGCAAGGCCAATGCGCGCGGCCTTCGCGTTGTTGGATTGCAATTCGCCCGTCGCCGCGCGCGTC
>JANXLS010000042.1 GCA_025355035.1 Planctomycetota bacterium
ACTTCTGTCCAATCGCAGCGGTTCTTACAATCCGCGTGCCTTCCGCGTTAACTCATCCAACAACGACAGCGCTTTAATCGGCGTCATTTCATTCAAATTGAGCGACTTGAGCGTATCAACCAACTCATGAATGACCGGGTCGAGCTCTTTGGGCGCGTCGAACAATAGCATCTGCCCATCCTGCTCCGGACGCTTGCCCCGCGGCTTCTTAGTGCTATCCGCCGACGGCATCGAACCGATCTGCGCACCGCCTTCCGTCACGTCCGACAAACGATGCGCGCCTTCCTCTTCCAAAGCCGCAAGAATATCTTTTGCGCGCGTCAGCACCGACTCCGGCAGCCCCGCCAATCGTGCGACATGTATTCCGAAACTGCGTTCGCTCGGCCCCGGGACGATGCGATGCAGGAACGTAATCTCCCCCTGCCATTCCTTCACCGCAGCGGATGCATTTTTCACGCGCGGAAGCTCTTCTTCCAACACACTCAGCTCATGGTAGTGCGTCGCAAAAAGCGTTCTCGGTTTTGCAACACCCTCGTGCAAATGCTCGATCAGCGACCACGCCAAACTCACCCCGTCGTAGGTGCTGGTCCCCCGCCCTACTTCGTCGAGAATCAACAGCGACCGGCTCGTGCAGCCCGCAAGAATCTCAGCGACTTCACTCATTTCAACCATGAATGTCGAGCGCCCGCCCGCCAGATCGTCCGCCGCTCCAACCCGCGTAAAAACGCGATCGACGAGTCCAATCTCGGCCCGCTCCGCCGGAACGAATGCACCCATTTGCGCTAGGATCGTACACAACGCTCCGGCCCGAATGTAAGTCGATTTGCCCGCCATGTTCGGTCCGGTGAGAATGACAATCTGAGCCGCACTTTTTTCACTGCTGCCTTTGTACGCCGCATCGCTCCGCCCGGAACATAACATCAAATCGTTCGCAACCAATTCCCCCGCCGGGATCGTGTCTTCCAACACAGGATGACGCATCTGCTCCAAAGCCAATTTCCCATTCAGCGTCAACGTGGGCCGAACATGCCCCTTTTTCTGAGCAACCTCGGCAAGTGACGCAAGACCGTCCAGTTCCGCAAGAGCCTGTCCCGCCGCATGCAGCTTCGATGCAGCCAAAGCAATTTCGTCGCGCAGTTGCAAGAACAACCGCTGCTCAAGCGCGCCAATTTTCTCCTCGGCACCTAAAACGTCCGACTCCCGTGCTTTCAATTCGGGCGTCGTGTAGCGCTCTGCGTTAGTCAGCGTCTGACGCCGCTCGTAATCCGCCGGCGCCAGCGCGCGATTGGCATGCGAGATTTCGATGTAATTTCCAAAAACACGATTGTACCCGATCTTCAGACTGTTAATCCCCGTGCGCTTGACCTCCGACTCCTGAAACGCCGCAATCCAATCCTTGCCGCCCGTCGCGATTCCTCGCAATCGATCGAGCTCCACATCCACGCCATCTTGGATCAGCCCGCCTTCATTCAACGCGTTCGGACAATCGTCTCGAAGACGCCCGGCAATCACTCCCGCGACAGACTCCAGCCCGCTGAGACGCGCGCGCAACGCGTCCAAAAGAGGAATCGGCGTTTTCGGTTCTTGAGCATACAGCGCTTTTCCATCGGCCAACAAATCGCCGCCAGAAACGTCCTCCGCTGGCGCTTCCACGCCCTCAAGCATTCCCAGATTCTCTACCGCGCGCCGAATCAACTCCGCGACATCCGGAAGCAGCAGCAACGTGTTCTTCAACGCCACCAGATCGCGCGGCGTCGCCTTGTTCGCGGACAGTCGAGCCGCGATGCGTTCAATGTCGGCCAGTTGCTTCAACACCGAACGCAAACTGCTGCGATGGTCGCTGTTCTCGATCAACGACTCGACCGCATCGTGGCGCGCGGAGATCGCCTCTAAATCGCGCAGCGGCCGAATCAGCCACTCACGCAAGCAGCGGCTTCCAGCGGGTGTGCAGCATCGATCAATACTCCACAACAGCGACCCTTCAAACGCGCGCGTTCGCAGCGTCTCAACCAACTCCAGGCTGCGAATCGCCGATTCTCCAAGCGCCACATAGCGTTCGGGATCGAACGGCTGCGGCGTATCCAACCGCACTTTTCCGCCCGGACACGTTTCGTCGATGTATCCTGTCAGTGCACCCGCCGCCGCGCAAGCCAGTGGAATATCTTTTGCCAATCGTTTCAAACGCGCGGCCAGCACCTTGTCGCGCCCCTGCTCGCTGAAACGTTGAACCAGGCGCGCGTGAGCTTTGTTGAATTCAAATGCGTCGAGCTTGTGCCGCGAAATGGCGACACCATCCAACGGCAGCGCCAATGTGTCGTTGATCGCCCGCCCCGACGCATCCAGCGGCGATTCCGGAAGCAGAATCTCGCTCGGAGCCTGCCGCGCGAATTCCGAACGCAACGCCGACATCCCCTGAATTTCCTGAATGAAAAAACTCCCGGACGCGAGGTCCGCCACGGCCAGCCCGAAGACGCGGGAATCCGTTGCGTTCGGATCGCGCATCGATGTCGGCGTCGACGGCAGCAGCGCCGCGATGCGGTTGGGCTTGCGCGCATCAAGAAGATTTTCTTCCAGCACCGTCCCCGGCGTCGCCACGCGCGTTACATCGCGCTTGACGAGCCCCTTGGCTTGCGACGAATCTTCTGTCTGATCGCAGACCGCAACCGAAAATCCCTGCCGCAACAAACGCGCAACATAAGGCTCCGCGGAGTGAACCGGAACACCCGCCATCGGAATCGGGTCCGGACCTTTGTTTCGGGACGTCAGTGTCAGTCCCAGCGCCCGCGAGATGATTTTGGCGTCTTCGAAAAACAGTTCATAAAAATCGCCGATGCGAAAAAAAAGCAGGTGCTTCGGATAGCGCGCTTTTGCCGCCAGATACTGCTGCATGATCGGCGTGGCGGTGTTGCCGGGCAGTGGGCTGGGCAGCCCCTCAGGTTTGGAATCGGCGTTGCGCATCAAGAAAATAGATTATGCCGCTCGCGACGATTCGCGCAAAGAAATCGTCTTTGAATTTCCGACAGCGAGCTTTCGCGAGCCCAACGACGTTGAACCGCCGCCCGCAGCAAGTGCGTCGATGCTTTAGAGATGCGCGGAGAACAATACTCCCACGATTTCGTTTTTTCATTCCTTCCGACCGACTACCAGCAAATTCTTTCCGATCGGTGGAGGGAAAAGATCTTCGAGAAAGCGCTCGGGCGGCACGACCAACTTGTCATAAAGCGACACTTTTCCGCCGCTCATCGATATTTTCAGCCACTTAAACGCAATCAACCACGGCAGAATTCCGCACATGTCCACATACTTGATTTTCTCAATCGTGAAGCCCGACGAACCCACCAACTCCGCAAGGTCCTTCTTGTGGTAGCGCCGGTAGTGCCCGACGCTTTTGTCAAAGTCGCTGTACAGCCACTGCAACGCCGGGACGAATATCAGGACGCGGCCGCCCTTTTTCAATGCACCGTAAATATGCGCCATCTCCGCCTTGTCGTCGGGAACGTGTTCCATCACATTGATGTAAACGGCGGAATCCAGCGAATCGACGTAGTTCGCCCAGTGATCTCCGAAAAATCCGCAAACGGTTTCAACCCGCGGATTGTCTTTCATCCTCTCGCGCAACAGGCCATACATGTTCTCGGACGGTTCGAACGAAATGAGGCGTTTGATTTTTGTCTTTAAAAGAAAGTCTGAAAAGTTTCCACAACCGGCGCCGACTTCGGCCACGGTTTCACCAAGGAAAGATTTGAATTCGTCGAGGATCCAATCGTTGTAATTCTGCGCGACAGCCATCGCTTCGAGGTCTCTGCCGATATACAGTTCCGTGGCCATCAACGACTCCCTGGATTTTGCCGCATGATTTGAGACGATGATCGAGACTATACTCCGCGTGGAATGACGTCAAGGGCGAGCGGCATTCTGTCACAATGATTAAATTTTGGTCCGCGCGCTTTTTTCATATCCAAATTCGTTTTCATCGGTTCAAATGTAGGCTTGATGTCGCCTATTACGGAGTTTTTACTATGTTGCACCGAACGATCTTTTTTTATGTGATTGTGTTCATTCTCGCCGCCGCATGCCCCTTGGGCGCGTTCGGCGAAGAGACGGTGCCTGTGCCGGGAACAGTCGTGACCGCTCCGGCGGCCGTAGTCACAACTCCGATCGAAGTCGCCAGGCCGCTTCTGAAACGCGAGACTCTCAATGGCGACTACGAACTGGCGTGGTCCGACGAATTCAATTCCGACAAACTCGACACCGCCGTTTGGGACTACCGCAACGAAACGAAGTTTTGGAGCACTGGAACCGACAAAAACGTCAGCGTCTCTGGTGGCTATTTGCATATTGCGTTGAAAAAAGAGAAGACCGGAAAGAGCGATTATTCTGCTGGCGGCATTGTCGCCAAACGACTGTTTCGCTATGGATACTATGAAATAAGCGCCAAACTTCCCCCCGGAAAAGGCTGGCACACGTCCATTTTCCTCACCGCTCACCGAGCTGAAATCACCGGATCGCGCCAGCAAATCGATCTGTGTGAAAACGATTCAATCGATCCCAAGCTTTTTTTCGTCAACCTGCATACGTGGAAACCCATGCACCGCATTTTCGATTCAAAGCGCGTCAAAGGTCCGGACCTGTCACAGGATTTCCACGTCTTTGGCTGTGAATTCACCCCGCAAAAAGTGCGCTATTTTCAGGACGGCGAACTTGTTGCGACGTTCGACGCCGACAAGATGGTTCACGACGATCAGAGCGTCTACATCACCTGCTACGCCGCGCCCCTCGGCAAGACGTTTCATGTCGACGACGAGAAATTACCAACAGAACTCGCCGTCGACTGGGTGCGATTTTACGAGAAGAAAAAGTGATTGAGGGGTAACGGCTGGTTATTTTACGTGCGCAAAATCATGACAAATCGAGAGCGCCCGAATCGCGAACGCTGTCACCATAACCGGATCGTTCTCCATCCATCGCGACGATTGCTTGTTGTGCCATGAACCGTCCGCATCCTGCAATGAAACGATCGTGTCGCTCAATTCCTTCGCCCAATCGTGCTGCTTGCCGTCGCTTGTCGTGATCGTTTTATCGCCATACGCCGCGAGCGCTTTCGCCATCGTTTGATAATAATAAAACAAACCGTCCGCACCGATGTTCTTGTTCTCCTCGAGCGTGTAATTGTCCAAAACCCATTTGTGCGCGGACGCCACGCGCGGGTCGTCTTTCGGCACGTTCATATACATGAAACTCTTCAAGCCAGCGTAACTCATCAGCCCGTAACTCTTCAAAACATGAATGCCGTTTTTGATCTCGTCCGAGGGCTTGCTTTCGCCCGGACGATAGTAGAAACCGCCGTCCTTACCGGCTTCTTTCCCCCCGATGTTCGGCTTGTCATTCGTTTCAGTGTTCTGAATCCGCGAGAAGAATTTCTGCGCATTCTTGAACGCCTCATCGTTCTCTTTTACTCCGGTCGCTTTCAGCGCCTCAACCCAATTGGCGGTCATGTCGCCGCTGGTCTTTCCGCCTTTCGTATAACCCGCCGCGCCAAAGTTCGAATTGTTGTCTTCGTCGTCTTTGTATTGAACGTCCAGCAGGTATCGCTTCGCTTTTTCGACGACCGGTTGGTACTCCGGATTTTCGAGCGCCGTCAACGCGAGAACGCTCATCGCCGTGCTGTACGTATCGAGATTGAAAATCGGCGTGCACACCGAACCGTTAGGTTGCTGCTTGGCCACAATCGCTTTCACCGCTTTCTCCAAGAACGCATGGTCCTTTTCGCGATATTTTTCCGGCGAACGCGCAAGCGCATCGACGATCAGAGCCGTATAAGCCGGTTTGGGATCGACTAGTCCCTTTGAGAAATGACCATCCTCCTCCTGGCTGCGTTTGAGAAAATCCGCGCCGCGACGAATCGCATCCAGAGCCGCATCGCCGCTGGGCGCAATCTTGGCAGGTTCGCCTTTCGGCGTCGAATGGCCCGTCATTTCAAAGTAATAACCATAGGCGCCGATTGCGACCAGAAGGCAGACGACGAGGCCGATGAGTTTGACCGCTTTTTTCCAGAACGGCGTGACTGGCGATTTTTCCGACACGGGCTGAACAGTTTCCATGCAGATTGTCCTTTTCGCCCGTGGGCGTTTGTTGTTTGCTTGAGATCGATGCAAACGTCAGTCCGGACGGTTTCAGCTTCCGAACTTCAGGAACTTCTTCCAAGCCATCCCTGCGGCGAGACTCAGCTTTTCCGCCGTGCTCAACGACACGCGTTTTGAAAAAACGTCGTATTCACGACGCTTGATTTCCTCGAGCAGTCGCTTGTAAATCGCAACCAAACTCCCCAGCGCGTCGCGGCTTTCGTCGTAGATCATCGGGATCAGCGCTTGCGCGTCCTCGTAGTGCTGCCACGCCCGTTCGGTTTCGAATTTCACGAGCGCCCGCATCGCCGGCGAATCGGCGCATTCGACCATCTGAGCATCAGTGATGCCGTGCGCCTTCAGATCTTCAAGCGGCAAGTAAATACGATTGCGTTCGGAGTCTTCTTTCACATCGCGCAGGATGTTGGTCATCTGAAACGCGATGCCCATTTTTTCCGCCAACGGGATTGCGCGCGGGTCGTCGAAACCAAAAACGTGAATCGTCATCAAGCCGATCACGGACGCCACGCGGTAGCAATACAAGTACGTGTCATCCCACTTTTCGAACCTGTTTTGACGCGCATCCATTTCCGTCCCCGTGATCAAATCGTGCATGTAAACGGGGGGAATTTTGTAGCGCTTGAACGTATCCGCAACGGCGGGCATGATCGGATGCAGCGACACGTCGCCCGCCAATCCAGCATCGAACGTCGCGCGCCATTGCCGCGCGTTTTCGAGCGCCTTGACCGGATCGCTTTCGTCATCGGACAGATCGTCCGCTGTGCGCGTGAACGCGTACAATGCGCAGATTCCTTTGTAGCGTTCTTTGGGAAGCACGCTGAACGCGAAGTGAAAATTGCGCGCGCGCTCCGCCGTGATTTTGTCGCACAATGCGTAGGATTCGTCCAGTGAAACGGGTGTGCTCATTCGAATTCGTCACCAACTTTTTAGCAGTTTTGTCGACACCCTCCACGCGGCGTGTCGCACTCGTATTAGAAGCCGTCTACTTCTTTCCCACCGGCAACCGGATTTCACCGTTGGCATACAACACCCGCGACGTCGCTGCATCTTTGATTTGGAAGATCACGAAGTCATCCGGCGAACCCAGTTGAAAATTCCGGGCGTATTTCAGCTTCG
>JANXLS010000050.1 GCA_025355035.1 Planctomycetota bacterium
CGCTCCTGTCCGTGTGCGGTTCGGGACACGAAATCTCAGCGCTCTTTTCTTCTTCAGCCATCGAACCCGACTTGTCGAGAATGACGATCAGTCGGCGCTCAGGATCGCCATTGAACGACTTGCACGCGGCCTGACACGCCACACCCGGAACGAGCCACCCCAACACAATCGCACAAACAAGACTCCCTGCCGCGCCGATTTTGTCTCTCACTTCGTCCCTCCGATTTAAAAGACGCTGCTCATCACAGTCTATTCACATCTCGTCATGCAATTGAAAATACGGTCCTCTCAACGGATTCCCATCGGATAGAGTCTCTCGCGGAGGCGCAGAGAAAATCCTTCGGTTTGATGCGATACCTCATTGTAAACCTAATTCTGTGCTGAAAAGGCGTTTTTCGAAATCGCGTCAGTTCGAAATTTTGAATTCGAGCGCTTGTTATTTGGCTCGATCCTCATTAAAAGCACTTCAAAACGGTTCATGTTCATCCGCAACCATTGAAATGACGCATCCATGAAACACGGAGTGATTGCAATCCTTCAGGACGCCGACGGCCGGTTCCTGGTCATTCGCCGCGGCCTGACACTGGCCCGCGCGCCCGGATGGTGGTGTTTCGCCGGCGGCGAAGTCGAACCGGACGAAGTGTTCGAACGCGCCCTCGAACGCGAAGTCTTCGAAGAACTCGGACTGCACGTATCCGCCAAAGAAAAAGTCTACGAATCCGTTTCGCCCAACGGCGTCTACCAACTCCATTGGTTCCGCGCCGAGTTGCTTGGCCCGGCGAGCGAACTCACGCCGCACCCCATCGAAGTCGCTGAAGCCCACTGGCTCTTCGCACACGAAATCCTCGCGCTCAATCCCGTCCTGCCCGGCCTCATCACATGGCTCAACGAACAAACCCTGGTATGAAATGTCGCCGCCGTTCTCTGCACCTCCCGGCCTCTGCGAGGAATTAATCCTTATTCCGGAAAATTCCGAAACACGACGTGAACCCGTGCAGGTACGTGGTCCCGCCGACCGGCCCAATTTCGCCGTTGCAGAAAAAACCACCCAGCGGCGCATCGACGAATTTTGAAGCAAACGCAAGGCTGTCGTGATCCGGTTTCCCATAGAGCCCTTCTCCCCGGCCCAGGCACGAAAACAGAAGCGCCCCGCGCGGCGGCGCCGGGAGCGATTCGCCCTTCATCGCGTTCATGCGCTCGGTCGAATAGCGCCACAGAACG